>DATMYZ010000424.1:0-5315 GCA_035560675.1 Clostridia bacterium | reverse complement strand
CGGGAAGTCCACTCTGTTAAAGGCCATCAACCGCCTGAACGAGCAAGAAAATGGCCTGCGTGTCAGCGGGAGCATCCATCTCGACGACAAAGAATTGCTGGGAAGCAGGGTTAACCTGCCAGAGTTGCGCCGACGGGTGGGCATGGTGTTTCAGACGCCTACTCCATTCCCGATGAGCATTGCGCAAAACGTGGCCTATGGCATTCGTCTGCATGAGCGGTTGAATCAAGATGATTTAAACACGAGGATACAGGACGCATTGAGACGGGCAGCGCTGTGGGGTGAGGTCGCTGATCGTCTTGACCAAAGCGCACTGTCTCTTTCTGGTGGACAGCAGCAGCGGCTTTGCATTGCCCGAGCATTGGCAGTAGGGCCGAAGGTGCTGCTGCTGGATGAGCCCACCAGCGCGCTTGACCCGCTTTCTACCCATAAAATAGAGCAATTGATTGTACAGATGAAGCGGGACATTATCGTGGTGTTAGTCACGCATAATCCTGCGCAGGCTCTGCGCTGCTGCGATGATGCCGCTGTTCTGATAAACGGGCAGGTGTGCGAGCAGGGCAGGACACAGCAGATAATCGGCGCGCCGCAGAGCAAAGAGGTTCGGCAATTTTTGCAACACCGCGAATAATTACTTATGGCATAGGTGTGAGAATCCATGTTATATATGATAAACAGGTTGCTCGTGTTTTAAAATAGAACCGTCACAACACAATACTAAAGTGTGTTGTGTTGTGACGGTTCTATTTTCTTAATTATAGCACAAATATCGTCAGCGATTTTCGATTGTTGAATCGTAAATCACCTTGCCGCTTTTATCCAGAATGAGCATGGTGTCCCACCAGTCCATTTGGCCAAAGTCCGACGTGGTCGCATCGGTGCCGGTAACCTGGCGGTTCACAATGGCGCGATAGGTTAACCCGTAGCTGTCGGTTGCCACTACGGCGCTTTCATAAGTGTGGTTGGCCTCAAGGTTTATTTCCAGCTTATAATCTGCGGTCTGGTTGTGAAGGCTAGAATCCAACGCGACCTCCTGCAACAGGGCGCCATTATCGGTGGTGATAATTTTAAGTGACGTTACAGCGTTGTTTTCTGGAATGTTCAGGTCTATGTTGACTGTGCCGTCGAAGGTGAATTTGCCGCTGTAAGACTCAAAACCGTGGCTGCCGCTATAATTGGCAGACAGCATCATCAGATGTTCTTCGAAAGGCATACCCAAAGTAACTACGCTTTGACTGTGCTGGACACCATTAGATTCAAAAGTGATATAGGCTTCCAAAGAGTTGAACAGGCCGACGGGAATAGTACCGCTAAAACGCACGCCGTCGCGAGTCATCGCTATGGATTTACCATTTGCGGTAAGGGTGGCAGAGGTTGATGTGTCCACTTCCTTGGGTATGACGGATACGATGAGCGGAATGGTCAGGCTTTCGGCGTCTATTTCTCCAAATGACCATGTTGTGCTGTCAAAAAGGCTGCTTTGTTGTTCCAGTGTGTTCGAAACATTGGAGCCGATACTGCCGATATTGCTTTGCACCTGGCTGAACTGGTGGGACATATAGGTGCGCAAATCGGATATATTTTTCTCTACAACCATTGTGTTGGCCAATAAAATGAGGTTTAATAGAATCGTTAACCCCATAAAAACAGATGTAATGTGCTTTTTCATCATGGCCTCCTTCAGTGTAACTGGTGCTTTAAAATAGATGCAACATTTGCCAATACGGATTGGCGTAAACAAACTCTGCAGGGCAGTACAGTAGGGATTCAAAAGGGTTATCCCAACGCGTAAGTACCCTCCATAATAAATATTAACACATCCCAGCTGTTTTTGCACGAAAAAGCGGCCTTTCGGCCGCTTTTTCCGGATGTTATAAGGAAGGGCACTATTTGATGCAGGCAGCGCCTGCGGACATGGCCTTAACATTGATGTCGATTAGCTTTTCTTTAGGCCCGTGGAAAATATGCTTAAGCATTTCGTAAACGGTCTCAACCTTAAGCGCTTTTGTGGCTTCGAGATAAGCGCCCAGCATGGCCATGTTGGCTACTTTTGCATTGCCGAGATCGGAGGCAATCTCCACGCAGGGGACGTAAAAGCTCTTAACGTCGATGCGGGTGGGATTTATATCCACAATAGAACTGTTGATAAGAATGATGCCGCCGGGCTGTACCGCGGACTCAAACTTTAAGAGCGAGGGCTTGTTCATCGCAATAAGCTCGGTCGGATTGAGAACAACCGGCGAACCGACCGGTTTATCTGAAAGCACAACGCAGCAATTCGCCGTACCGCCGCGCATCTCAGGCCCGTAGGAGGGCAGCCATGAAACATGCAGATTTTCGGCAAGACCTGCTTCCGTGATGGTTTTACCGATTGCCATAACGCCTTGACCGCCAAAGCCGGCGATAATTATTTCTCTGGTCATACCACTGCCACCTCCCGAATATCCTTGACCACACCAAGCGGATAGACGGGCATCATATTATCCTGCAACCATTTGACAGCCTCCAGCGGGGTTTTGCCCCAGTTGGTTGGGCAGGCGGCAAGAACCTCGACAAAGGTGAAGCCGGCATTTTGCATTTGAAGCTCAAAGGCGGTTTTAATCGCTTTTTTTGCCTTGTTAAGATTGGGAATGGTGTCTACCGCTACACGGGCGACATAGGCGGCACCATCGAGTGTGCCGAGCATTTCACTCATTCGAATCGGCGAGCCGCAATGGGCTTTGTCACGCCCCAGCGGGGCGGTAGTCGCTTTTTGTCCGATGAGGGTGGTGGGGGCCATCTGACCGCCAGTCATGCCATAAATGGCATTGTTAATAAAGATGGTAGTGAACTTTTCGCCGCGCGCAGCCGCATGGACAATCTCGGCCATGCCGATGGAGGCGAGGTCGCCGTCGCCCTGATAAGTGAACACGGTGGCTTTGGGTAATACGCGTTTAATGCCGGTGGCAACCGCTGGGGCGCGCCCGTGCGAAGCTTCCTGCATGTCGCAAGCAAAATAATCATAGGCAAAAACCGAGCAGCCCACCGGGCTGATGCCCACCGTCTTTTCGGTTAAGTTTAGCTCTTGCAGCACTTCGGCCACCAGCTTGTGCACGATGCCGTGCGAACATCCGGGACAATAGTGCAGCTCTTTATCGGTCAGTGCTTTGGATTTCTCATAGATGATTGCCATGCTGCTCACCTCCCCAGCGCTGCCTTGGCAGCGGCTGCAATTTCATGCTGCGTCGGGATGATGCCGCCCGACCGGCCGCAGAACGCAACGGGCTTTTTGCCGAGTGCGGCGTAGCGAACATCCTCAACCATTTGTCCCATGCTCATCTCGACGCAGAGTACCGCCTTGACCGAGGGACGTTCAATCGCTGCACGGAGCTGCATCTCTGGGAACGGCCAGAGCGTGATGGGCCGAAACAGCCCGGCTTTGATGCCATCCTGCGCCAGAAGATCGGCGGCACTCATCGCGATACGCGACGGGGTGCCATAGGCGACCAGTAGAATCTCGGCATCTTCCGCGTCAACTTCCTCATAACGAAGCTCGTTTTTAGCGATTTTCTGAAACTTTTCATCCAAATATATATTGTGCTGTTCGCACACAGCGGGGTCGATGAAAAGAGAGTTAATGATATTATGCGTGCGCTTGCCCGTTGTGCCGGTTGTAGCCCAACCCTTGACAGGCAGCGACATTTCAGCCTGCTTGCGCCATTCAATTGGCTCCATCATCTGGCCAATCATACCGTCCGCCAGAATCATGACAGGGTTGCGGTAGCGGTCGGCTAGCTCAAACGCATCTTGCGTGAGATCTACAGCCTCTTGAATGGTGTTGGGTGCTAAAACTAATGTGCGGTAGTCACCGTTTCCGCCGCCGCGGGTGGCCTGAAAATAGTCCCCCTGTGCCGGCTGGATAGTGCCAAGGCCAGGGCCACCGCGCATGACGTTAACGATGACGGCCGGCAGTTCGGCACCGACCATGTATGTAATGCCCTCCTGCTTTAAGCTGATGCCGGGCGACGAGGATGAGGTCATCACGCGCGCGCCAGCGCCTGCGGCACCGTACACCATGTTGATGGCGGCCAGCTCCGATTCGCTTTGCAGAAAGCATCCGCCCACCTGCGGCAGCCGCATGGACATGTATTCGGGAATCTCATTCTGCGGCGTGATGGGATATCCGAAAAAATAGCGACAACCGGCGCGTACCGCAGCTTCTGCGATAGCCTCGTTCCCCTTCCAAAGCTCCATTGCCATAATTTTTTCCCCCAATCAGATTTTTTCGACGGTGATAATAGAATCCGGGCAGATTTTTGCGCAGCTTGCGCAGGCGATGCACAGCGAGAGATCGGTCACAGTGGCGGGATGGTATCCTTTTCTGTTGGTCACAGCAGTGTCGATAACGACGATGTGGCGCGGACAAACGGCGGTACACAGCTCACAGCCCTTGCAGCGCTCCTGCGCAAACGTAATTTTTGCAGCCATAGCATCTGTTCCTCCCATTCATAATTCAAAGCACAGAAATTTTTTTTAAAACACTTCTTTACGATTCCCAGGGTTTCTTCATCCAGATATCAATAGGGAAAAGCACCCCTTCAATTCCAGCGGGATTATCGTCTTTTCGCAACACCGTTCTGGGCACCACGTTGCAGATCAGTGGTAGGCCGGTCGTCTGGCAAAGCTGCGCTGCTAATATACTACCACGTCGCACCTCATCCAACGTGGTTTGGCCGCAAAGATGGGTGTTGTTGACAATACCGCTTACTTTCAGACGACTGGCCTGCTCTATCCTTTGCAAATGTGTCAGCGCCTGCGCCGGTGTGCCAGTTTGCGGGCGATTGGCGTTCACCACCAGCCAAAGGTCATAATCGCTCTTCTCAAATTGGGGCAGATAGCGCGAAAGCACACGCGCACCTACGTCATCGCCGCCAACATCGACGATGTAGAAACCGGTTTCGTCAAAAAACATTCGCGAAATCTCAGGCGGCAGTGCGGGAACGTCGGCACTACGACAGGCGGCTGATTGCGCAATCAGCTCAATTCTGCTTTGCGCAAGCTGTGCTTCGCGCTCTCGCGAACAGAAATAGGGGTTTACGATATCCAAATCAATTAGCGAAACACGTTTGCCCTCGTTTGCCAATGAAAAGGCAAGATTTACCGAAAATTCGGTTTTTCCGCTGCCATAATGTCCTGAAATGACCGTAATAAGCTTCGTTGGCGACAGCATAGCACACCTCACTTTCTATCACATAGTTGTCTGATGTCAGAGTAATCCTTTTCAAGGCAGATGTCAATTGGTTTCAGCAAAATTGCTATATTGCTTAAATTATGTG
>DATMYZ010000423.1:0-8060 GCA_035560675.1 Clostridia bacterium | reverse complement strand
ATGCTATGCAACGCACGGAGGCTGAGCAGCGCGCAATAGAGCTGCGCGGAAAGATAGAATATCACAATATCCAGTATCATTTTTATGACAACCCTGAAATAGAAGATTATGAATATGATGCCCTTACGCGTGAGCTAAAGGCAATAGAGGCCGAGTTCCCTGAGTTGGTCACGCCTGATTCGCCCACCCAAAAGGTCGGCGCAGCTACGCTTGGTGTGCAGAACACCTTTGCGGCGGTGGCACATGCCGTGCAGATGGGCTCTTTACAGGACGTTTTTTCTACCGAAGAGGTTTTGGATTTTGACCGCCGTGTGCGGGAGAAGCTGGACGCACCGCAATACGTGGTGGAGCCTAAAATCGACGGGCTTTCAGTCTCACTGGAATACCGCGACGGCGTGTTTGTGCGCGGCTCCACGCGGGGCGACGGCTTTGTAGGCGAGGATGTTACCGAAAATCTGCGGACGATTAAGTCTATCCCCAAGCGCTTGCCCGAGTCACTTCCGTTTTTAGAGGTGCGCGGCGAGGTGTATATGCCGCTTGAAAGCTTTGCGCAGGTGGTGGCTCAGCAGGAGTTAAACGACGAGCATCCATTTAAAAATCCGCGTAATGCGGCTGCGGGGTCACTGCGCCAAAAAGACCCCCGTGTGACCGCTAAACGTCTATTGGATATTCTTGTGTTCAACATCCAACAGATTGAGGGTAAAACGCTTACGAACCATGCGGAATCACTGGCGTTTTTAAAAGCCCAGGGTTTTCATACCATTGATGCAGGACAGCCCGTCACCGACATAGAAGCGGTGATAAGAACGATTGAGAGCATCGGTGAAAACAGGGGGAAGAATCCCTATGATATTGATGGCGCTGTTGTAAAAGTTAATAGCTTTACAGATAGAGAAACCCTTGGTAAAACTGCAAAGTTTCCGCGCTGGGCGGTTGCGTATAAATATCCGCCCGAAGAAAAGGCAACCACACTCTTAGCTATTGAGATCAAGGTAGGGCGTACCGGCGTATTGACCCCAACGGCCGTTTTTGAACCGATTACGCTGGCGGGTACCACCGTTTCACGCGCAGTACTGCATAATCAGGACTTTATCGACGAGAAACAGATCGCGGTTGGCGATATCGTGCTGGTGCGCAAGGCGGGTGAGATCATTCCTGAGGTGCTCTCGGTCGTGGAGCACAAGGGGGAAGCGGTCTTCAAGCTGCCTGATATCTGCCCCTCCTGCGGGCATCCTGTGTCTCGCGATAACGAAGATGCAGCGGTGCGTTGCCGCAATTTGGCCTGTCCGGCGCAGCTTTTGCGAAATCTCATCCACTTTGCCTCGCGCGATGCGATGGATATTGAAGGACTGGGGCAAGCCGTTGTGGAACTGCTTGTTTCTCAGCGGCTGATTGAATCGCCGGTCGATATCTTTCGCCTTTTGCCTGAGCAACTGGAGAATTTGGAGCGCATGGGCAAAAAGAGCGCTGCCAATCTGATTGCAGCCATCGAAACATCCAAGAAAAATGACCTCTCAAAGCTGATTTTTGGACTCGGCATTCGCAACATCGGGCAAAAGGCGGCGCAGCTTCTGGCGCGGCGCTTTGGCGATATGCATGCGCTGATGGCAGCCACTAGAGAACAGCTTACTGCAATAGATACCTTTGGCGACATTATGGCGACCAGCCTGCTGGATTTCTTAGCGCAATGTGAAAACCGGGACATGATCGCACAGCTTGAGGCGCTTGGCGTCAATATGCAAAGCCTGCAAGCCCCTGTGGCCGACAAGCTTTCAGGTTTGATCTTCGTGCTGACCGGCACACTGCCGACCCTCTCGCGTAATGAAGCCACAGCGATGCTTGAGGCGCAGGGTGCCAAGGTTTCAGGCAGTGTCTCTAAAAAGACAAGCTATGTTGTCGCAGGTGAAGAAGCGGGCAGCAAATTGACTAAGGCGCAGTCGCTCGGCGTTCCGGTGCTTGATGAGGCCGGACTGCTGGCGCTTTTAAACCAATAACCGCTATTTTGAATTATTCTAGTGTAGGAAAGGTGTGCAATATATGAAGATCGACATCAATCACATTGCAAAGCTGGCGCGTTTAAAAATGGACGAGCAGCAGGCCGAAAAATTTGCTCGCCAAATGGAAGGCATCATCGACATGGTCGATAAGCTTCCTGCTATTGAGGGCGTTGCAACCGGCCTTGATCCGGCTAATCCCATGACGCTGCGGGCAGATGTTGCAGTTACTAGTGAAGCCAAGCGTGACGACATTCTGGCCAATGCACCTCAGGTTGAGGCGGGCTGCGTGGTTGTTCCGAGAATCGTAGAATAGGGAGGAAACGAAAAATGCTGTATCAGAAATCAGCCGCCGAACTTTCCGCGATGCTCCAAAAGGGCGAATGCAGCGCGGTGGAGCTGGCTGTGTCGGTGCTTTCACGCATTGACGAGACCGAAGACCAAGTCGGCGCTTACGTCACCGTCTGTCGCGAAGAGGCGCTTGCCAAAGCGCTTGAGGTGGATAAAAAACGTGCTGAAAAGCAGCCGCTGTCACCGTTGGCAGGCATTCCGGTCGCTATTAAGGACAATATATGCACCAAGGGCGTGCTGACGACCTGCTCTTCCAAGATGCTTTACAACTTCAAGCCTCCTTATAACGCGACGGTCGTTGAAAAGCTGGCAGCTTGTGATATTATTATGCCCGGTAAGCTGAACATGGATGAATTTGCAATGGGTTCTTCTTGTGAAAACAGCGCCTTTAAAATTACACACAATCCACACGATCTTTCTCGTGTACCGGGTGGTTCATCCGGCGGTTCGGCTGCTGCTGTCGCCTCCGGAGAGGCGGTGCTGGCGCTTGGCTCCGATACCGGGGGCTCAATACGACAGCCTGCAAGCTGCTGCGGTATTGTCGGCTTAAAGCCCACCTACGGCTCCGTTTCGCGCTACGGCCTGATTGCGTTTGCTTCGTCCTTAGACCAGATTGGCCCGATGGCTCGCACGGTCGAGGACGCTGCACTGCTTTATTCGGCTATCTGCGGCCATGATCCGCGCGACGCGACGAGTACGAATCGTGAATACCCCGATTTCACCAAGCTGATGAACAAGGGTGTTAAGGGACTGCGTATCGGCATACCAAAAGAATATTTTGGCGCCGGTGTTACCGACGAGGTCAAGCATGCCGTTATGGGCGCTGTTGAGGCGTTAAGGGTTGAGGGTGCAACTGTAAAGGAAATCAGCTTACCGTCTACCGACGCGGCACTTTCTGCTTACTACATCATTTCATCCGCCGAGGCGTCCTCCAACCTGGCGCGCTTTGACGGTGTCAAATACGGTTACCGTGCGGCTAAGGTTGAGAATCTCATCGATTTGTATGAAGCTTCGAGAAGCGAAGGTTTTGGCGATGAGGTGAAGCGCCGCATTATGTTGGGCACTTTTGTGCTGTCTTCGGGCTTTTTTGACGCTTATTATAAGCGTGCCAAGGTCTTACAGCAGCAAATTGCCACTGAATTTGCGCAGGCATTTGAGAGCTGTGATGTTATTGCAACGCCCACATCGCCCTTCACGGCGTTCAAGCTGGGCGAAAACGTCGACGATCCGCTGAAGATGTACGCCGCCGATATTTGCACCATTACAGTAAATATTGCGTCGTTGCCTGCAATGTCAATTCCCTGCGGAACCGGTGCGGATGGCATGCCTATTGGCCTGCAACTTATCGGCCCGCGTTTCTCCGAAGAAACGCTCTTTAATACGGCGCACCACTATGAGAAGCTTGTCGGTGGGTTTAATAAAATCCCCATTATCGGTTAAGGAGGGACGCAAAAGATGAGAAAAGATTACGAAATCGTCATCGGGCTGGAAGTCCATGCCGAATTAAATACCGAAAGCAAAATTTTCTGCTCCTGCAAAAACCAGTTCGGTGGGGAAGTGAACGCCAACTGCTGCCCAATCTGCACCGGTATGCCCGGCACGCTGCCCACCTTAAACGAAGAGGTGGTCAACTCCGCCATCAAGATGGGCCATGCGCTTAATTGTATAATTCACAACATCTGCAAGCAGGACCGCAAAAACTATTTTTACCCTGATCTGCCCAAGGCGTACCAGATTTCGCAGTTTGATGTTCCGCTCTGTGAGGGCGGCTGGGTAGAGGTCATGCTTGACGATGTTGGTAAGACAAAAAAAATTGGTGTAACGCGCATCCATATCGAAGAGGACGCCGGAAAGCTAATTCACGACGACAATTTTTCTGGTTCTCTCGTGGATTTTAACCGCTGCGGCGTACCACTGATTGAGATTGTGTCGGAGCCGGATATGCGCTCTTCGGCAGAGGCTAAGGCTTATCTTGATACGATCAAATCTATTCTGCAATATCTTGATATTTCCGACTGCAAGATGCAGGAGGGTTCCATTCGCTGCGACGTTAACGTCTCAGTGCGCCCGATGGGTTCTGAAAAATTCGGCACCCGCGTCGAGATGAAAAACGTCAATTCTTTCTCGGCTGCTGTTCGCGCTATTGAGTATGAATCGGCGCGCCAGATCGAGGTGCTTGAGGACGGCGGACACATCTCGCAGGAGACCCGCAAGTGGAACGATATGATTGGCGAAAGCGTGGTGCTGCGTTCCAAAGAAGACGCACAGGATTACCGCTATTTCCCCGAACCTGACCTGTTGACCATTGTCGTGCCGGAGGAACATGTCTCAGCGCTAAAGGCATCTCTGCCTGAACTGCCCAACGCCCGCTGCAAGCGCTATATGAATGATGCCAAGCTGCCGCGTTTTGACGCAAACTTGCTGGTTGAAAATCAGGACAGAGGCGCGCTGTTTGATGAAATTATTGCACTGGGCGTCCCTGCCAAGGCGGTCGCAAACTGGCTTAACGGAGATATTGCGCGCATCTTGGGTGAGCGCAACATCGCGCTGACCGAAACCAAGCTGACGGCGAAGAAACTCGCGGATATGGTTGATGCCATTGAGAAGAAAACCATCTCCAACACCGCGGGTAAAACCGTCATTGAAGAAATTATGTTCAATGATGTTACTGTTGAGCAGGTGATTGCTGATAAGGGTCTTGCTCAGATTTCGGATACCTCTGCGCTTAAGACCGCTGTAGCTGATGTAGTGGCCGCGAACGAAAAGGCCATCGGCGAGTACAAGGCGGGTAAGACCAACGTTCTGGGCTTCCTCGTCGGTCAGTGCATGCGTGCAACCAAGGGCAAGGGTAACCCTGAGATGCTAAGAGAAATGTTGCTTGAACTGATAGGCTAACGTTTCTTAAGCAGGGCAAGCGCGGAAAACGTGAGACGTCTGGATTTTTGGAAAATTCAGGCGCATTATCTGACGCAGCGCGCAGCGACCGTGCATAATCTGCCCCTGTCCCACCGTATACTTTACCCTGTAAGGGGGGATTTGCGTGTTTTGCCGTGCGAACGATCTACGCTGCAAGGATGTTGTCAACGTCAAAAACGGCTGCCGAATTGGCTGCGTCTGCGATTTTGAAATCGACCTTTCCTGCGCGCGCATCAATGCGCTAATCATATATGGGCGCTGGCGGCTGTTCGGATTGCTGGGCAGACGCAAGGACATCGTCATTCGCTGGTGCGACATTCAGTTGATCGGAGAGGATACGATTTTGGTCAATTTTGACATGCCAAACGCGCGGCGACGTGGATTTCACAAGTGATAAAACCGCATAAAATGCGCTTGAATTCAAAAAACTTCTTGCTTTTTCATCTTTGCAATGATATAATTTAACAGCCAAAACACACGCAGCGTTATCGGCCTGTCGGTGCCCTTTCGGGTGGTAAGGTCTAAATTTAAAGGCGCTGCGGCGGTTTTTAACCGAAGGAGGAATTTTTATGGCAGTCGTATCTATGAAGCAGCTTCTTGAAGCAGGTGTCCACTTTGGACATCAGACCCGCCGCTGGAACCCCAAAATGGCGCCCTATATCTTCACCGAAAGAAACGGCATTTACATCATTGATTTGCAGAAGACCGTGAGAATGCTTGAGGACGCTTATTCTTTTGTCCGCGAAGTCGCCTCAAATGGCGACACGGTACTGTTTGTCGGCACTAAGAAGCAGGCCGGCGACAGCATCCGCGAAGAAGCCGAGCGCGCAGGCATTCATTATGTCAATGCAAGATGGCTCGGTGGTATGCTCACAAACTTCAAGACCATTCGTCGCAGAATTGAACGTCTCAACCAGCTCCGCCAGATGGAGTCCGACGGTACATTCGAACGTTTGCCCAAGAAGGAAGTCATTAAGCTTAACCTCGAAATCGAGAAGCTTGAAAAATTCCTTGGTGGTATCAAAGAGATGAAGAAGCTGCCCGGCGCGCTGTTCATCGTTGATCCCCGCAAGGAGAGAATTGCAGTTTCCGAAGCCAGAAAGCTCGGTATCCCGATTGTTGCAATCGTTGACACCAACTGCGATCCTGATGAGATTGATCACATCATCCCTGGCAACGACGACGCTATCCGCGCTGTTAAGCTGATCGCTCAGACCATGGCGAACGCCTACATTGAAGGTAGACAGGGCGTAGATGCTCCCGTCGAGGCTGCTGAGTAAGATTTAAGGAATTTTGGATGCCCGAGCTGATGTTCGGGCATCTTATCTGAGTAGAAAAATAAATTTGGAGGTTTTAAATATGGCTTTTACAGCAAAAGACGTGGCTACACTGCGTGAGAGAACCAACTGCGGTATGATGGACTGCAAAAAGGCGCTGGCCGCTTCTGACGGCGACATGGACAAGGCTATTGAGTTCCTTCGCGAAAAGGGTCTCGCTGCCGCGATTAAAAAGGCAGGTAGAATTGCTGCCGAAGGCGTTGTTCTTTCCACCGTTGACGAAGCCAAAAAGGTTGGTATTGTCATCGAAATCAACGCTGAGACCGATTTCGTTGCCAAAAACGATACCTTTAACGGCTTTGTTGCCGATTGCGCCAAGATCGTGCTGGAACAGCGCCCCGCAGATGTTGATGCACTGCTGGCTTGCGTCGGATCTGACGGCCTGACCGTTGAACAGATGGTGCAGGAGAAGGTGCTCACCATCGGCGAAAACATCAAAATCCGCCGTTTCGTTTGCATGGAAGGCGACCTTGTCAGCTATGTCCACGGCGGTGGCAAGATCGGCGTTATGGTCAAGTTTGAGACTAATGTTGCCGACAAGCCCGAATTCAAGGAATATGCTAAGGATGTGGCGATGCAGATTGCTGCTATTAACCCCACTTATCTGAAGAAGGAAGATGTTCCTGCCGAGGATGTTGCCAAGGAGAAGGAAATTCTTGTTATTCAGGCTCAGGAAGATCCCAAAAATGCCAACAAGCCCAAGCAGGTGCTTGAGAAGATGGTTGAGGGCAGGCTGAATAAAAAGTTCTATCAGGATGCCTGCCTGCTTGAGCAGCCTTTTGTCAAGGATGGCAACATCACCGTTTCTCAGTACACCAAGGATACTGCCAAAGCACTAGGTGGTAGCATTGAGGTTGTCGCTTTTGTTCGTTTTGAAAAAGGCGAGGGCATTGAGAAAAAGCAGGATAACTTCGCTGACGAAGTTGCCAGCATGGTTAAATAATTGTAGTCAACAAAACTTTTTGCCCAAAAAGCCGCGAAATTTTGCGGACTTGTTAAGGGACTGACGAGCGTCGTTACTTCGGTAATGGCGCTCTTTTTTTGTGTTTTTGGATGGGTTGGGTGGCTCCGCTCCGGCCCCCGGGCCTCCGCTCCGCCACTCGCCTGCGGCGCTCATGCCGGGGTGACAGCGTTGTCCGCAGGGTTCTCACATGCTTAGAAACGTATGGAAAAAGATAGACAGCATATGTGCATTAAACCTTATTCTGATGCGTTTTTTGTAGGTGAGGTATGGAACTCTTTTGAAATTTATTGGCCATCTGTGAGAAGAAAAGGATGGGAATTAATTGAAGGTATTGAGCGTTCTTTCTTCCGCGCCGCAGCGCGGCGAGGCCGGCGGAGCCGGCCGAGGGGCGCGTAGCGCCGCCCGCCGACGTCTCGGGGTCGCGGTCGGGAAAACCCCTTGTGAACGCTTTAACTTGTGGGTAAAATATCGCGTATTTGTGGGCAGAAAATAATGTTT
>DATMYZ010000422.1:0-2671 GCA_035560675.1 Clostridia bacterium | reverse complement strand
AAATGATGCTGGTTTTTGGTACTAGACCGGATGCTATAAAAATGGCACCCCTACTTTTCGCCTGCCAAAAAAATTCCCAGCTGGAAACGGTTGTTAGTGTCTCTGCGCAACACCGACAAATTCTTGACGACGTACTGACGCATTTTAATATTACTCCCGACTTTGACCTTAATATTATGCAAGAAAGTCAAACGCTTACTGATATTACAGCGCGGGTTTTGACCGGAATGGATGAGATTTTGACTCAATCTAAGCCAGATGTTTTGCTGGTGCACGGAGATACGACGACCGGCCTTTCGGCTGGTTTAAGCGCTTTTTATCATAACATTCCTATCGGGCATGTCGAAGCGGGATTGCGTACCGGCAATCCCACCTCCCCATACCCTGAAGAAATGAACCGTACACTTTTAGGAGATTTAAGCACGTTGCACTTTGCCCCCACTGAACAAAACCGTCAAAACCTTTTGCGGCAAAATGTGCGCGGAAAAATTTATGTCACTGGCAATACAGGCATTGACGTTCTGCGATACACTGTACGTTCAGATTATCGCTTTTCTCAGCCGTTACTCAATCAGATTGACTATAGTCGGCGCATCATACTGCTCACCACGCATCGACGCGAAAATCTAGATATCGGCCTACCCGAAATTTTTGCTGCCGTACTCAGATTAGTTTCAGCCTTTCCCACTACTGAGGTGCTGTTCCCTGTGCACCCCAACCCTATCGTGCGCAACTTAGCTAGAACTGCCTTTGCCTCAAATCCCCGTATACATCTTCTAGAACCGTTGAATGTACTGGACATGCACAATTTGATCAGCCGATGTTATATGGTTATGACCGACTCAGGTGGCCTGCAGGAGGAAGCACCTGCATTAAACAAACCGGTGTTGGTACTGCGCCGTGAAACGGAACGTATGGAGGCGCTGAACGCCGGAACGGTGATGTTGGCGGGCGTACGCCAAGAGTCGGTTTTCGATTGTGCTGCCCTCCTTTTAAACGACAGGCAGCTTTACGACAAAATGGCCTCTGCCACCAATCCATACGGGGACGGTTTTGCAAGTGAACGTATTATCAGCGCACTGATAGCAGATTTTGAAGGCACTTCGCCGCCTTTAGAAAATAGACTTAACAACAGCTTAACTAATGGCCCCGCTTCTGGTACCAAACGTACTATGCACCGTCGCAACTCGCACTTGGGAGACGTGGCGCACGGTTCCATATAGTGCGGCAAAAAACTACCTGCTGTAAAGCTGAATTGAAATCAGAGGGCTGATGCGAATAAAAATACAGAGCTACGGCACGCCGAAGCTCTGTATTTTTATATTGTCTCAATGCTTTTGGATGTCTCGTGATATCTTTCTAAAGCTAAACATTTTTATTAGTTCCCCATGACAAAACAAGTTTGCTTTATCTTTGCAATTTTACCACAACCTCTTGTAAACGTTTGCAGCCCTCAATAATATTTTCATAGCTGTTTGCAAAGCTCATTCGCAGATAACCCTCGCCACCGGAGCCAAAAACATCGCCGGGCACCAGCGCAATTTTAGCCTGTTCCAGCAGCTGTTGCGCCACTTCGGCAGACGGCCGTTTTAAGGATTTGATATTGATAAAGATATAAAACGCGCCCTTGGGGCAGAGACAGCTCAGCCCCGGGATGGCGTTGATGGCGGCTACGGCACAATCTCGACGGCGCTGGTATTCTTTTACCATATCAGCCACCTCGTGTTGCTCATCGCGCAATGCCACAATAGAAGCCTTCTGCACGAAGGAGGGTGCACAGGTGGTGTTGTGCTGATGGATTTTGTTGAGCGCCGTGATATATTCCTCTGGTGCCGCCACATAACCAATACGCCACCCAGTCATTGAGAACGCCTTGGACAAACCATTTAATGTAAAGGTCCTTTCCTTCATTCCGGGTAGGGAGGCAATACTGATGTGTTTGGCCTCGTCGTAAATTAGGCGTTCATAGATTTCGTCTGCAATGACCAGAATGTCCTTTTCCACAGCGATTTCCGCCAATCCCCGCAGCGTCTGCTCCGATAGAACCCCACCGGTCGGGTTGTTCGGCGTCACCAGCACCAGCGCCTTGGTCTTATCGGAGATTTTAGTGAGAACTTCGTCTAAATCTATCTGGTAGTCGCTTTCCTCACGCAAGGCATAAGATACAGGGGTTGCTCCCAACAATCGGGGAACATTGAGATAATTCATCCACACCGGGTCTGGAACCAGAATTTCGTCTCCCTCGTCGAGGATAGTGCACAGTACATCGAAGACCGCTTCTGAAAGGCCTACCGTCACAAGCACCTCAGCGGGCGTATACGCCACTTGGTTTTCGCGCGTCAACTTCTCAGCAATCGCCTCGCGCAGCCCCATATCACCAAAATTGGACGTGTAGAAGACCTCGCCTCTTTGCAGGCTTTCCTCGCAGGCATGCTTGATATAGTCGGGCGTATCAAAATCGGGCCGTCCAATCTCAAAATGGATGACAGATTCGCCGCCACGCTCCATTGCTAAAGCCTTTTCATTAACCTTTCTGATACCCGACGGCGCTAAAAGCGACATTCGTGCTGCAATACGGTTCTTCATAGGGCGTTCCTCCTTAAATTTTGTTCCCTGCATTTCGTAGCCAAAATATAAAGTGTTTGTTTATTTAATTTTAACATTATCAGCG
>DATMYZ010000421.1:0-3942 GCA_035560675.1 Clostridia bacterium | reverse complement strand
GTCAATACTATTTTAAATATAATTGCACATCAATTAAAATGTCGAATGACAAAAATCATTGCTTACTTCAATAGACCTGAATATAAGGCATGATAAGAACTAATAGTCTGGTACAATAGCTCTAGGTCATCGTATTCCTTTGCCTTGAGCGCGCTGATAACATCGCTCAAGGCACGGTATAAAGGCATAAGTCCCAAATTTCCGGCCACACCTTTGAGCGCATGTGCCTGTTCAAACGCTTCCGTATAATTTTGAATCTCAATAGCTTTTTCTAAAGCCTCAAAATTTTGA
Source organism: Clostridia bacterium (assembly GCA_035560675.1). GTDB lineage: Bacteria > Bacillota > Clostridia > Oscillospirales > Ruminococcaceae > Yanshouia. Next base: position 3,651 of record DATMYZ010000421.1, on the reverse strand, counting down.
TCCTGCATAAATTCTATAAGGCACTCAACATAAAAAGCCTCATCTCCCAGAAAGCGTTCCGCAATTCCGTCCAAATCTGCACCGTGTTCCCCAAGAGTATCCATCAAACGATTCAATGCCGGTCACCCTTTCAATCGCTGTGATAAAGCCGAATATTCAAAAGGCTGCTACATCTGTAAATTACGATAACCTATTGCGTCATGATACTTCTTATGCCCGCAACTGTGCCTCTGAGAGCGTGGGAATATGATGTGCCTCAAAAAGTACACAGGCAGCGCCAGGAAGGTTGGTACGGACGACCACGACGCCGTCGCCCTCAAGCTGGCGCATAAAGGAATAAAGATACTCCACGCAAATATTATTGGCCCGCAGTAGCTCCAAAAGCTCGGACAGTGCGCCCGGATGGTCAAAAAGAGGAACGGCAAAAACATCAGTGACGGTAACGGCATAATGCGCCTTTCGCAGCAGCTCTAAAGCAGTGGCGACATCGCTTACCACTGCGCGCAGAGTGCCTGTTTCACCGGTATCCACAAGCGTGGATGCAATCAGGTCAATATTATTTTGGGCCATAAGCGTGGCCCAGTCGGCCAGCGCGCCTTTTTTATTCTCAATAATCACACTCAGCTGTTTGATAAACATCGTTTTTCCTCCCTGTGCCTTTCATCAATTTTCCAGCGGCTGAAAAGTGTAAGTCCATGCCTGTTCCTCGCCCCGCAGTACACGCAGTGCCCCGTGGGCAAGCGCTTCCATTTCATTTTCGCCTGCCAAAATCTTTACGGGGGCAATCCACTTAACCCGTTCAGTTATTTCAGCAGTAAACGGTCTCGAATAGGCAATGCCTCCAGTTAAAAGGATGGCATCAACATGACCGTTAACTACCGTACTAAGCCTTGCAATATCCTTTGAGACACTGAGTGCCATCGCGTCATAAACCAGCTTGGCATATGCATCCCCTTCCAGAATACGGTGCTCGACCTCGCGCAGGTCGGTTGTAACAAGATGATCCATCATACCACCCAACCGCTGTACCTTGCGCATCATGTCCGCATAGGTTACACCATTCTGCATACATTCACCAATAAGCTTTTGCGCGGGTAAGCCTCCGGCACGTTCGGGTGAAAAAGCGCCTTCATCGTCTGAAATCATATCAATGATTCGCCCCTGACTGTGTAGCGATGAGGTGATTCCACCTCCAAGATGCGTTACCACAAGGTTGAGCCGATGGTAATCTAGCCCGTTTTCGCGGGCGTAGCGCAGTGCCGCTGCACGCATATTCAGATTGTGCCCTTTACCGAAGCGTTTCATGGTTTTACGCCCTGTAATGCGTACCACATCAATCATCTCGTCAACGGTTACGGGATCGTAAATATAAGACGGGATGCCCATCTGCTCTGCAACACGAAAGGCCAACGGCGCACCAAGGTTTGCCGCGTGCTCAAGCACCGGCGCTTCCTCAAGCTGCAACAGCATATCTCGGTTGACCAGATAGGCGCCTGATTTTACCGGAGGCAACAGCCCGCCTCTTCCCACTACGGCGGACAAATTTGCCATGGGAATATTGTGGCTGGTAATGGTGTCCACAATCTTTTCATAGCGCATAATCAACTGATCGAACAGCCGGTGATAATTTAACAGCTCCTCAGTGGAATGCAAAATGCTACGCGACCACACCTCATGCTCATCATCGTAGACGGCAATCTTAGTTGAGGTTGACCCCGGGTTAATAACCAGTATTTTATAACGCATTTTAGTATTCCCCCTTTAATGCTTATTCGGATGATGAAAGGGCGGCAAGCGCCAGCGAATACAGTTTTTCTGTGGCCGAAGAACCGCGCGAGTTTAGCACCACCGGCACCTTCGCCCCGACAATCAGCCCTGCCATATCCGCGCCCGCAGTCAAAATCCAGCTCTTAGCCAGAATATTACCACAGGCCATGGTCGGAGCAACCAGAATATCAAAATCGCCACAGTATGGGCAGTCATAATGCTTAATCTGCGCAATTTCGCTGCTCATAACCAGATCGTAAGAGATAGGGCCGACCACTGTACAGTTGGGTATCTCCCCTGCGCGGTTCATTTCAACCAGCGCTTGCGCATCGGTGGTTTCCACCATCTTAGCGTTGACTGTCTCAATCGCGCAAAGCACCGCGACGCTCGGATTTTTATAGCCTATATCGCACAGCAGCGACACAGCATTGTTGACGATATCGCGCTTTTCCTCCAGCGTGGGCGCAATCAGCATACCGCCATCGGTAATAATCATGAGCTTCTTAGCACGCGGAACCTCAAAAAAGCCCACATGGGACATGGTTCTGCCAGTGTTCAGCCTATTTTCTTTTTTGACCAGCGGTTTTAACACATCGCGAGTTTCAATCATACCTTTCATGATAAAGTCGGCCGCGCCTGCCTTGATCAGTTCCACCGCTGCTTCGCCACATTGGTTTGGGGATCGCGCGGCAATAACTGAAAAGTCCTCAATAGCGACGTCATGTACGGCGAGCAACGCACCGATCTCATCCAGGTCACCGATTAGCACTGGCTCAGCAATACCGAGGCTTTTAGCCTGAAGCACTGCCTCAATGACGTGGCCATCTGCCGCCCCTGCAACTGCAACACGCCGGGTACGCGCAGCGGTCTTTGCATATTTAAGCACCGCATCAAAATTTTCCAGCACCATAGCAATACCCCGCTTATATATTTAGTCAAAATCATCATCTAAATCGTTATCGTCGTGCGCGAACACCTTAACCGAAACAACCCGCCCCTCCGACGCACCGCAAGCAGGGCAGGCACTAAGCCCGGGTCGCGAGGCTGAAAGCTCAAAATAGGTTCTGCACTCCTGACAATTGAACAGGCCAATGGGTCTAAACTGAAGCATCAGTTCGGCGTATTGTCGCTCGGTTATTTTCATCGGTACAATCCCCTTTACGACGCGCTATTTGATGATTAACCCGGACTGTGCAAATGAAATGTAATCATCCTGGGCCACAATGATATGATCCACGACATCGACTGAAATAATTTTAAGCGCCTCGGCAATGCGCCCGGTCACACGTATATCGTCATTGGAAGGCAGCGCAAAGCCTTGCGTGTGGTTATGCGCCAGCGCCACCGAAGAGGCTGAGCAGCGCACTACTGTTTCTATAATCAACCGCATATCTACCGACACTTTTCCGAGCGAGCCTTCCGCCAAAAGAGAACAGTTTAAAAGCTTCCGCTTTTTATCCAGACAGACTAAGTACAACTGTTCATTGTTGGTTCCGATAAAATAGGGGTGAATGAATTCACCTAGCTTCTGTGGTGTGTCGAGGACAACGCCAGCGTCGTTTTTATCGACCAGATAACGGCGTGCGATGGCGGGTATCATGGAAAGCAGCGTGGCGCTGGCTGCGCCAATGCCTTCGACCTTCATTAGCTCGCTGCGTGGAGCTTCCAGCACGGCTGAAAGCGACCCGAAATGAGCCAACAACCGATGCGCAATCGGGTTGGTATCCGCCCGGGAAATGGAATAATACAAAATCAGCTCAAGAATTTCGTGCGGCTGAAAGCCGTCCAGCCCATCGCGCTCCAGCCGACAGCGTAGCCGCTCACGATGCCCGGTATGAACCTGAGACAAGCCATTCCCCCCTTAATGCCTACCGAGTATAATAC
>DATMYZ010000420.1:0-6649 GCA_035560675.1 Clostridia bacterium | reverse complement strand
CTTTGCTATACCCAAAATCAGAAAAAACGGCTTAGCACGCTTTTTTGCACGCTACTTCCCTTTCTTCTCTTTTACAGCCTTTTTCAATTCTCACTATCTTATTGACATTGAGCTTATGCGAGGCTTTTTCGACAGACTGAGCCGCAGGATATCTGTTATCCTGCGGCTGAAAGTATTTTGGTGAATGTTTATTTTGTAAAGTAATGCACTGCACCCAAAAACAGTTTCTGGTCCTTAGCACCGGGTACGTTCTTGTGAATATTCTCGCCAATGCGTTCGGAGTGACCCATCTTGGCAAAAATTCTCCCGTCAGGAGAGGTGATGCCCTCGATGGCACAATCTGAAAAGTTGGGGTTGAATTCTGTATCCAACGTCGGCACGCCGGACAGATTGACATACTGCGTGGCAATCTGTCCGTTGACGGCCAGCTGTGCAATCAACTCAGGGCTGGCCACAAAGCGGCCCTCACCGTGAGACACTGGTACAACGTGCAAGTCGCCTACGGCATTATACATCATCCAAGGCGAACGGTTGGAGCAGACGCGGGTGGTGACCAGCTTGGACTGATGGCGACCGATGCGGTTAAAGGTTAACGTGGGCGCGTTCTCATCCGGTGCGATGATCTTGCCGAAGGGCACAAGCCCTAGCTTGACCAGTGCCTGAAAACCGTTGCAAATGCCAATCATCAGGCCGTCTCGGTTATCTAAGAGATCGGTGACCGCTTCGCCAATGCGCGGATTTCTGAAAAACGCGGTGATAAATTTGCCCGAACCATCCGGCTCATCTCCGCCTGAGAAGCCACCGGGCACGGCGAGAATATTGCATTCTCGAATCAGGCGCTCGAACTCTCTGGCGGAATATTCGATATCCGCCGCCGAGCGGTTTTGTACAATAAAGGTCTCGGTGACGGCGCCGGCACGCTCAAAGGCGCGAGCTGTATCGTATTCGCAGTTGGTGCCCGCAAAGACCGGCAGCAGCACGCGTGGATTTGCTACTTTAATAGCGGGGGCGCAACGAGTGTCGGCGTGCTTGTCTGCAAAGGTGGGCAGTGCTGTCGCGGGAGTGGTCAGGCGATAGGGGTATACCGGTGCCAGCTTGTCAGAATAGAGAGAGAAGATTTCGCCCAAGTCCAAGTTGCCATAGCTGCACGAAAGCAAAAACGCCGCAGAGGTCTCGCCAATTTTGACCGCTCCTGCGGGAATATCGTCACACTCAACAATAATAGCCGAAGGCTGGCGGTTAAACCAGAAATCATCCGAGAAGCCGTCGCAGAGCTTAACGCCAATGCGGTTGCCCAGCGCCATTTTAAACAGCCCTTCCATCACGCCACCCATACCGCAGACCCATGCCGCACGAATCTTGCCGGCGGCGATCAGCACCTCGATCTCGTCGAGCATTTGCCGAACACTGTTTAAATCAGGCACACCGTGGCTGTCCACAGCGGGCAACATCAAGCCGATGGTAGAGCCGGACTTTTTAAATTCCGGTGAAATGACGCGGGAAGCCTTTGAAACCGAAACCGCGAAAGAAATGAGCGTGGACGGTACGTCAATATGCTCAAAACTGCCGGACATAGAATCCTTGCCGCCGATAGCGCCGCATTCCAGCGCTATCTGGGCGTCCAATGCGCCTAAGAGTGCAGCCAGTGGCTTACCCCAGCGAATGTCATCGTGGCGCAGCCGTTCGAAATATTCCTGAAACGAGAGCCAGCAGCGCTTTCTTGAACCGCCTGCGGCGACCACCTTAGCGATGGATTCGCAGACGGCCGTCACTGCGCCCGCATAGGGGTGGCGCTTTGAGATGTAGGGGTCAAAGGCGTATGCCATCAGAGAGGTGGTATCAGTTACTCCGTGGAGCACCGGTATTTTAGCGGCCATCGTCTGAATGGGGGTTTCTTGATATTTTCCGCCGAATGGGAACAGAACGGTGCCTGCACCGATAGAGGCGTCAAAGCGTTCGGCTAAACCCTTCTGTGAGCAGACGTTTAAATCCGTAGCCATACGGCGCAGCCGCTCGGCAAACGAAAGGTATTCTGCCGTAGGAACCTCAGCAGCGGGGGCCGCCACGCGGGCACAGACATGCTTCTGAGCGCCGTTCGTGTTCAAAAATGCGCGGGAAAGGTTGACGATAATCTTGCCGCGCCAGCTCATGGTCATGCGGCCGGTATCGGTTACCGTCGCGACCGTGACACCGCTTAAATTTTCGGTCTTGGCAATCTCTAAAAAACGCGTGACATTTTCGGCATCCAATACAACGGCCATGCGCTCCTGCGATTCGCTGATCGCCAGCTCGGTGCCATCCAGCCCCTCGTATTTTTTAGGTACGGCGTCAAGGCTGATGTCCAGACTGTCGGCTAGCTCACCAATGGCCACTGACACACCGCCCGCGCCAAAGTCGTTGCAGCGCTTGATCATTTTGGCTGCCTCGGGGTTTCTGAACAAGCGCTGAAGCTTGCGTTCCTCAGGGGCATTGCCCTTTTGAACTTCGGCCCCGCAGGTTAAAAGGCTCTCAGACGAGTGCGCCTTGGAAGAGCCGGTTGCACCGCCACAGCCGTCGCGTCCCGTCTTGCCGCCGAGCAGCAGGACGATGTCCCCAGGCTCTGGCGTGGTGCGCACCACATTTTGTGCCGGTGCCGCCGCGATAACCGCGCCTACCTCCATGCGCTTGGCGACGTAGCCGGGATGGTAAACCTCATGTACAAGGCCGGTTGCAAGGCCAATTTGGTTGCCGTAGGAGGAATAACCCGCCGCTGCCTGAGTGACGATTTTGCGCTGTGGCAGTTTTCCCGGCATTGTTTCGGAAATTGGTTTGAGCGGGTTAGCTGCGCCCGTGACACGCATAGCTTGATAGACATAGCTTCTGCCTGAGAGCGGGTCGCGGATAGCCCCGCCTAAGCAGGTGGCGGCGCCGCCGAACGGCTCAATTTCAGTCGGATGGTTGTGTGTTTCGTTCTTAAACATCAACAACCAGTCTTCGTCCTGCCCATCAACATCCACTTTGATTTTGACCGAACACGCGTTGATTTCCTCGGATTCGTCAAGGTCATTGAGCAGACCGCGCTTTTTAAGCGCCTTTGCACCGATAGTAGCCAGATCCATCAGGGTGATGGGGCGGTCGGCGCGCCCCAGACTGATGCGCAGGTCCAGATATCGTTTAAAGGCGTTTTTGACCGTATCTGATTCAAACGAAATATGATCAAACTGAGTTGAAAAAGTAGTGTGACGGCAGTGATCCGACCAGTAGGTGTCGATAAGTTTCAGCTCAGTAAAGGTTGGGTCGCGCTGTTCGCTGATAAAATAGTCTCGACAGCATTGCAGGTCATCTAGTTCCATAGCGAGGCCATATTGCGCCACCATCTGTGCCAGCTCCTCGTTAGAGGCACGGCAGAAGCCGGTCAGCACCGCAACATCCGGCGGGGTGGGGTAATCGGTTTCCAGCGTGTCGGGTTTGGCCAGCGACGCTTCACGGCTTTCCACCGGATTAATTAGATACTGTCTAACGGTCGCGAATTCTTCGTCCGAGAGATTGCCCTCTAAAATGTACACGCGCGCGCAACGGATAATGGGGCGATGCTTTTGAGTCTGGAGCTGAATGCACTGTGCGGCGGAATCAGCGCGCTGGTCATACTGACCCGGCAGATATTCGACGGCGAATACGCGGCCCGCAGCAGCAGGAAGCGTGTCGTGGGCAACATCTACCTGTGGCTCACCAAAGACCGTCATTCTGGCGGCGGCAAAATCCTCCGGAGTGATGTGCTCGGCGTCATAGCGGTTGAGAATGCGGACCACCTTGAGACTTTCTAGGCCCAGCGCGGCATGCAGATCGTCCAGCACCCCCTGCGCTTCTACGGCATAAGGCTGTTTTTTCTCAATGAATACCCGAAATACTGCCATAATGTCTACTCCTATCTATTCACACGTTATTGGAACGCCGGTGCAGGCCGCGCCATCCGCCGCGGTAAGCAGGACGTTTATGAAATCGCCAGAAGAAAGCCCTTTGCGATCAGGAACATTGACATATAAATAGTTGTCGGTATAACCGCCACCAGCAGCTTCCAGCAGCACACGCGCCGTACGCCCGATTTGAGCGGCAGCAAACTGGGTACCGCTGATTAAACACAACTCGGCCAGCTGTCTGGCGCGCTGTTTTTTAACCGGCGGGGGAATCTGTTGTAACATAGCTGCCGCAGGGGTGCCGATCCGGGGAGAATATTCAAAGATGTGCGCTCGCAAAAAGCCGACGCGTTCGGTTGTGCGACAGGTTTCAATAAACTCTTCATCGGTCTCACCAGGAAAGCCAACGATGATATCGGTTGTAATGGATGCATTTTCGAACAAATGCCGGATTCTATCAACGGCAGACAGAAAATCGGCTGCGGAATAACGCCTGTTCATGCGCCGCAATGTTGCATCGCAGCCCGATTGCAGCGGAATGTGAAAATGCGGGCAGAGCGCGGGAATTTCCGCTAGCGCCTGCCAGTCCGCTTCGCTCAGTAAATCGGGTTCCACCGAACCCAGACGCAACCGAAAGCTACCGCGCGCCGAAGCCGCGGCTCTGACGGCATGAGGCAGTGACAGCCCCATATTAGCACCATAGCGCGACAGGTTAATTCCGGTAAGGACAATTTCACGGTAGCCTGTGTCTGCCAAACGCTGCGTTTCAGATGCAATTTGTTCAAGTGGGCGAGACCGTACGCCGCCACGCGCATACGGGATGATGCAATAAGAACAAAAACGGTCGCAGCCATCTTGAATTTTAAGATAAGCGCGCTGAAAGCTATCGTCAAACCTTTCGGCGCTTAAAGGTTCAAACAGCTCGTCCGGCGTATAAGGCGCAATATCTACCCTGCGCCGATGATTTTTAAAGTAGTCGAGCACCAGTGCCACGAGCTGGGTTCTATCTTTGGTGCCGGTGATGATGTCGGCCTCATCCAACGCGGCGGCCTCGTTGGGAGATGATTGTGGCATGCAGCCGGTCAGCACCAAAACGGCATCAGGTAGCTCACGGCGTAGCTTGCGTACCATCTGGCGGGTTTTGCGGTCGGCCAATGATGTCACAGTGCAGGAATTGATGACCACCAGATCGACTTTACCCCCGGCTTCGGCCAGAAAGCCGTGCTGCGCAAAAAGACCTTCCAGTGCCTGCGTTTCATATTGATTGACCTTACAGCCGAGCGATATAAATCTTGCGCGCATTATGACCTCCCAATTGCACAACGTACAAATAATTAGTACCTATTATATACAACATGACCACAAAAGGCAAGGCGTTGTACAGAATTTGGCAATAAAAACAGACGGCCGAAAGTATTCTGGCCGTCCGCAGTTGCAACAGTGGGGTATTTGCGCCGCCTTCCCGGTTGGATACCGCATATTTACCCGGTTTAATCGCATATAATCCAAACAGCAAAAGGTGCGTAAATAAGCCGTTTGGCAAGAGATGCGAGGTGCTTTTTAAGGTGAAATTATTGATAAAAGGACAAAAAAAGGCGGTGGTAGTTTTTCTTTGCACCGCCCTATTGCTGTTCGCCCTGCCGATCGGCGCAGTGTGTGCACAGGAAGAAGACGGTTTGCCCGCTGCGGCGTTGGTCAATACCAGTATTCCCTGTCGTTCGGCGATACTAATTGAGCCGGAAAGCGGTAAAATCTTGTTTGAAAAGGATGCGGACACCCTTATGCCCCCGGCTTCCATTACAAAAATCATGACCATGCTGTTAGTTATGGAAGCCATTGATTCGGGTAAAATAAGCCTAGACGATACCGTAACCTGTTCACCCCATGCCAGCTCAATGGGCGGTACGCAGATATGGTTTGAACCGGGCGAGCAGATGTCGGTACATGAGCTGTTAAAGGCCACGGCTATTGCCAGCGCCAACGATGCAGCGGTAGCATTGGGAGAGTATGTCTCTGGCAGCGAAGAGGGCTTTGTCAACCTGATGAATACTCGTGCGCAAGAGCTTGGCATGACCAATACCACTTTTAAAAATGCCACAGGGCTGGATGCGGACGGACATCTGACCACCGCGCGCGACATCTCCGCCATGTCCGCCGAGCTTTTAAGACATCCGAAGATCACCGAATACACCACCATTTGGATGGACAGTTTGCGCAACGGAGAGACGCAGCTGGTCAATACAAACAAACTTGTGCGGTTTTTTCCAGGCGCGACGGGTTTAAAAACTGGAACGACTGACGGCGCGGGCTCCTGCCTTTCGGCTTCGGCTACTCGCAATGGCCTGTCGCTAATTGCGGTAGTTCTGGGGTCAGACACCAGCGACCAGCGCTTTGGCGCAGCACGAGGCCTGCTGGAATATGGTTTTGCCAACTATGAAGCAAAGCCGGTGCCTGAGCCGGATCCCACGATTGCGCCGGTTAAGGTTCGGGGCGGCGTGCGCCAGCAGGTCGAACTGAAAAGCTGTGCGCCCAAGCAGATGTTGGTCGAAAAGGGCCGCGGAACTGGGCTGACCCAGCAACAGACCATGGCGGAGGACTTTCAGGCACCAGTTGCCGAGGGTGCTCACGCGGGTACGGTGCGCATCATGCTTGACGGGGTCATTATCTGCGAGTATGATGTGGTTACAGCTGAAGCGGTAGATAAAATGGATTTGCGCACAGCGATTGGATTGATTTGGGGCGAGTTAACCCGCATG
>DATMYZ010000419.1:0-2250 GCA_035560675.1 Clostridia bacterium | reverse complement strand
GCTTTGGAGGCATAGCTCAGCTGGTCAGAGCGCTTGCTTCACACGCAAGAGGTCCACGGTTCGAGCCCGTGTGCGTCCACCAAAGAAACCTTCGAATTTCGCGTTCAGCGGACTTTGAAGGTTTTTTTTGCGTTATTTATTCCGTTGTCGGTCAATTTTTAGTTATAACTTCCTAATCCAATATGGTTACTTTTTCTTGAAGCAGCGTCCCACAAGGCTATGCTGTTTCACAATGGTAATGCCGAATCGCCCCGCCGCGGCGTGGTGGCTGCCGTCAGGCAGCAGACCTCTGTTGCGCCGCATTGGCGCAACAGTTGCGCGCAGCGGTCAAGCGTGGCGCCTGTGGTCATCACGTCGTCGATGAGAAGAACGCGCCCTGCGCAGGCTGCCCCCGCCGGCCGCTGATAGCTTTTCTGTGCATTCTCAAAACGCTGGGAATAAGAAAGCGTATGCTGTGCCTGTTTTTTCTTATCGCAGATCAGCGGGGACGGCTGATAGGGCACATTTAGTCGCGCCGCCAGCTTTTCCGCCAGCGTCTTAGCCTGATTATGCCCGCGTTTTTCGACATTATCAGCGCTCATCGGCACCTCGGTCACGGCGTCAAAACAGCCGGTGCCTGCTAAACCCAAGGTCACAAACGCCTCGGCCATCAAAGCAGCCAGCTGATTCGACGCTGGGCTTTGTGGCTGCGTTTTAAGGCAGTTAATTAAATAATGCGTCTCCGGTTCATAAAAGAAGGCCGAAACACAACACGAAAAATAAAACGGCAGTTCACCGCAGACACAGCTGTCAAAAGGCTTGCCACAGATGCCGCAACGGTCGGTTGAAAACAGCTTTTCTGGCAGACGTAGCACGCATTCTGGACAAACTGCCGTGCCGATAGGCGTCACCTCGCTACAGACGGTGCAACGCGGCGGAAACAGTAAATCCAGGCAGCTCACCCAGTTGAACCTTAACTTTTGCATATCCCTGCCCCTTTCGACCGGCATAACGGCATCCGACAGCACTGCCCACTTGACAGCCAGACTACAACCCTGAGATTGAATCGTCGGATATGCGGCACCGTACATATAAAAAGCGACTTCTCAACAAAATGAGAAGCCGCTTCTTTTGTGTGTGTTGCAGATGAAACAAAAGTGCGCTTACTCGTCGCCCTCGGTCTCGTCTTGTTCGATTTCATCCTCGTCGAAGTCGAATTCAAGATGCTCGCCGCAGTTGGGACAATCCATCTCGCCTTCTTCTACCATATCCTCGTCAAGGTAGATGCTGTCGCCACAGCTCGGGCAAACGATCTCATACAGGTCGCCGTCCTCGCAGCAGTCACAGTCGTCATCGTCGCATTCTTCGTCGTCATAGACAATCTCTTCGAGCCCGTCAAGATCCTCGTCGATCATGTCAATCTGCTCGCCGAGTTCGCCGACAACCTCCTGCAGATCACTGACTTCAAACGCAATGTCGTCTAGCACGTCGATGATGGCACTGAGCAGTTTGCCTTCCTTGCTGGTAGTATCAAGATCAAGACCCTCGGTAAGACCCTTAAGGTATGCAACTCTTTCGGTAACAGTCATGTCGGTTATCCTCCTTAAAATTTTTATTTTTAAAAGCTTAGGCACGCTCGAGGTATTCACCAGTTCTGGTATCGACGCGGATCATGTCGCCTTCGTTAATAAAAAGCGGAACACGAATTTCGGCGCCGGTCTCAAGGGTAGCAGGCTTAGTAGCGTTTGTTGCGGTATCACCTTTAAAGCCAGGATCGGTCTGAGCAATGCGCAACTCAAGGAAGGTGGGCGGCTCAACGCCAAAGATAACGCCCTTATAGGACAGTACCTTACAGACGATATTCTCCTTGACGAACTTAAAGTTGTCCGCAAGCTTGTCCTCGTTGATCGGAAGATTCTCGTAGGTTTCAGAATCCATGAAATAGTAAAGCCCGCCGTCATTATAGAGGTATTCCATATCCTTGCGTTCAACAAAAGCGGAGGGGAACTTCTCATTCGGGCTGAAGGTGCGGTCAGTGACCGAACCGGAAATAACGTTGCGGATCTTGGTGCGTACGAAAGCGGCGCCCTTACCCGGCTTGACGTGCTGGAACTCGATAATCTGGAAGACATTCCCGTCAATGTCAAAGGTAACGCCGTTTCTAAATTCACCTGCTGTAATCATATAGCTGCTCCTCCTTGAGATCGCTCTCTTGCATATGTACCTAATAATAGCCTAAAAAGACACTTTTTTCAAGTATTGAAATGGGGT
>DATMYZ010000418.1:0-7336 GCA_035560675.1 Clostridia bacterium | reverse complement strand
AAGTTAAACGGCGAATTGTCAAACTAGGGCCGATGTGTTGAGCGGCGCGCCGCCGTACAATGGCCAGGTTAAGCAGCCTCTTTTAATTATTTTACCACAAAAAGGGATGCTATGCCAGCGGACTTTAACGCATCGGCTGTTTTCGCATCAAGCCGTTCGCCCGGCATGAGCAACGCCACCCCAGGCGGACAGGGGGCAACCGGCGCGGAGGCAATGCGCCCCCAAGCGGCACTCAGTGGCAGACGTTCTGCGGGGGATAGCACGGCGCGTCGAAGTGACAGCGCTTGCTGCGGATGCCAGACAGACTGGGGCATAGAAGGCGCTTCGTAGAGTGCGGGCAGTCGGTCGATGAGCGCTTCTATCGGCGAAAGGCTGTTTTGGGGTCCGGGAATGAGCACGATGTGCCGCGGTGAAACGTACTCCGCTTCAATGCCGCAATCGGCCAGCAGCGACAGGGCCGCGTCGCGCCGCCCCGAAGCAAACAACAGTGCAATGCGCACAGGGTCTGCAGGAAATTCTAAATTAGCGCAAGCCGCCCAGACGCCTTTTTGCAACGCGCGGGTTCTCAGCGGGGGCACTGCTTGCATCAGGGATGCATATGCGCTTTTCAGCGCTGCCCATTGCGGCAGAAGCAAGTCAGCAGAAAGCATAATGAGGTAGGAAGGTGACGTAGAGCCAAAGGTGGCCATTCGCCGCCGGGCTTCATCGGCGAGAGCGGCATCTTTAAGGTGCAACAGCGCCGCGCCGGTCAGTGCGGGCAATGTTTTGTGTAGCGAATCGCAACAGGCATCGGCCCCCAGCGCCATCGGGTGCAGGTCATCAAAAAAGATGAGATGCGCGCCGTGTGCGTTATCCACCAGCAGCGGTTTGCCATGACGATGCACGATAGCCGCAATGGCCTTAATGTCGCACAGCGTTCCGAAATAATCCGGGCTGGTCAGATACACCGCCGAAACGTCTGGATGCTGCAATAGTGCGGTCTCAACAGCCTGCGGCGAGATGCGTGCCGGGGTCAGCACGCCGGTCATCTCATCGGGGAACAGCCACACCGGCTCTAAATTCAGCAGTGCCGCCGCATTGACCGCCGCATGATGTGCCGCGCGGGTCATCAGAAGCCTGCTCCCCTCGGGGCAGTGCAGCGCCAGCATGGCTTGAATGCACAGGGTACTGCCGCCCGTAGACAGCAGAGTGGTGCCGCTTCCGTAAAGCGCGGCAAAATGCGCCTCAGTCTCAACCGGCGCGCCCTCGCCATCATAAAGGCAGCCGGTATCGGGCAGCTCGGTCACGTCAAAGGGCGCACAACCATCCAGCGGGGCGGGCAGCAGCCCTTTGTGCCCCGGCATGTGCAACCGCTCCCGCCCTTTGTCAAGATAGCGGCTGAGCGCCGCGAAAAGCGGCGAGGTCATCGCGAAAGGCCGCGCTTTAGCTTGCGCAGCCGGTCGTTGAGCGCGATGGCATGGGTTACCAGTTTGGCGGCCACGGGGCGATAGGTGTAGTCGAACTCGCCCAACAACGCGTCAATCTGACCGTTAAAGCCGCGTTTAAAACGGTAAAGGCCATACATATGGTTGCCTTCTTCCTCAAGGTTGCCCGATATACCCTGAAAATCGTAGACCAGGCAGCCGGTCTCAACTGCCCAGCGGATCATTTCCCACTGCATGAGGTAGTTGGGCATGACCTCGCGGTGGTCGTTGTCGGAGGCGCCGTAAACATAACAGGTCTTTCCGCCAAAATTGGTGGTGATGGCGCCCGCAATCGCTTTGCCTTCGTAAAACGCCATGTAAAGCCGGGCGTGTTCACCCAGTGCCTCTAGAAATCGCACAAAATAGGCGCGGGGACGAATGGCAAAGCCATCGCGTTCACCGGTAATCGCCATAAGCCGGACAAAATCGTCAAGGTGCTCCTCACTGACCACCTTGACCGTGACGCCGAATTTGACAGCCTTACGCAGGTTGCGGCGGGTCTGCTGGGTCAGGTTTGCCAGCAGCGCCTCTTCGTCACGTCCGTTGATATAAAGACGGTAGTTAAACCGCGCCTGAATACCCTCAAACCCGTCGGGGCCATAAGAATGGACAAAGCCGAGCTGTTTGGCGATGCGACAAAATTCCGCGTCGCTCTCAAGAGCGTCGGGGTCCATTTTAAAAGCGTGGGCGTGGTGTTTTTTAGCTAACGCATCCACGCCGGATTTTAGCTGCCGCAGCGTTTCTTCGTCGTGCAAATCGCAGACAGGACCGCGCGGCGCGTATAAAAAGCAGCAACCGATCAGCGGGATTTTTTGTATGAGAACTGCAACTGAGCCGATGATCTCACCCGCCTCATTGCGGCAGACCACCGCCTCAAATCCCCAGTTACTTTTGACTCTGCGCCACCTGCTGCACTGGGTAAAACTGCTTTGTGGGTGGTTTTCTACAAAGTGATCGAGCGCATCGTATTGCTCGGGATTAAGAATTTCAAAAATATGAAACACTTCCTTGTCATTTATTAAACGGTAAAGGCGACAGCCTCGGCCGGAGCATTAGATATCTTTATTTATTATGGCATAAAATACTGCCAAATAAAAGAGCATTATGCTGTAAAACAGAATGGTTTGTGGTATAATTATCCTAATATTAACAGGGAGAGAGTGGCATGAAGCAGGAAAAAGGAAAAAGCGGCTATGGCTTTGGCGCGATACTCAGACTGACGGCAGCGATCAGTGCAATTCTGGCAGTGATCTGTTTTGCAGCACCCGCGCTGCGTAAAAATGGGGCGCTGCGTAGCGCAGGCGAAGCGACCATGGCTGAAATGCGTGCGACTGCCACAGTCATTTCATATTACTCTGCGCAGCAAATCGACGAGCTGGCCAGTGAGCCTGCCGTCAACGCTGATTATAAGTTTTTAGCAGGACTGCTTAGCCAACTCAATACCCAGCAGAACTATCAGAAAAGTTATCTGCTCTACCGCACTGGTGAAAAAACGGTGCACTGCCTGGTGGACGGCAGCTACCGCGACAACGCCGAGGCGGGAGCCGACTATTTTGCGCCCGGTGCGGATTATCCGGTGAGTGGGGCCTATAAGCCGGTTAAGGCGGTTGTGGATAAAATCTACAGCGGCAAAACCACTGGCGGATACACTACTGAGCTGGTCACCCGACAGGATTTAAAAAAGGTTGCTGTGACCTGCCTGCCGCTTTATGGAACCAGTCATGCGGTGTCGGCGGTGCTGTGTATTGAGACGGACCCTGGTGACACGGCCTATCACATGGCCGGAGCGGTGAACCTCTATTATGCAGGGCTGGCTTTTACAGGCCTCTTTGCAATATGCTTGCTGCTGCTGACGCTCCGTAAAAAATATTTGGTGAATAAACAGTACAAGCTTGAGGAACAGGAGCGCCGTGAGCAGGAAGCCGCACAGCTTGCCGCCACAGCCCAGGCAGGCGCAGAAAACGCCGCTGCTGCAGACCCCACAGCACAGCCGCCCGCCGCAGGTGACGACGCGCAGCAGGCGCCGGGCAGCAATATTGATACTTTGCAATAACCGGGAGAAAACCATGCAGGAAAAGAGCTTTTTTGATGAAGTTTATGATGTGGTCTGCCGCATTCCGCGAGGCAAGGTGATTTCTTATGGGCAGATAGCGCTGCTGTGCGGCAACCCGCGCGCCGCTCGTGCGGTAGGGTGGGCCCTGCACCAGAACCCGCGCCCGGGTGCGATACCCTGTCACCGGGTGGTTAACCGCGAGGGCAGACTGGCACCTGAGTTCGCCTTTGGTGGTGAGCAGGAGCAGCGACGACTGCTGGAAGATGAACAGGTACCCTTTTTGCCAGATGGTCGCGTTGACCTTGCTCAAACGTTTTGGTGCGGCGAGTAGGCGCAACCCAAAGCGCTATGTTGGAACAGAATGATCACATGTCTACACGTACTGTTGTGTGAAATTTTTTAAGAGGATTGATGCCGAAATGATGCGCAATGCGGTTGAGACAATCGGGCACTTAATTGATAAGCAAAGCGTTTCTTTTATAAGCTCGGTGGATGACAACGGTTTCCCTAATACAAAAGCGATGCTGCCGCCCAGAAAGCGCGAGGGAATCAAGATTTTCTATTTTACGACCAATACCTCCTCCATGCGGGTGGAGCAATACCGCCAGAACCCAAAGGCATGCCTCTATTTTTGCGATAAGCGGTTTTTTCGCGGGGTCATGCTCAAGGGCATCATAGAGGTTCTAGAGGACGCAGCCAGCAAGGAACTGATCTGGCGGGAGGGGGATACGATCTATTATCCCGCAGGGGTGACCGATCCGGACTATTGCGTTCTGAAATTCACAGCACAATCAGGCCGGTATTATGCAAATTTTAGCTCGGAGAATTTTGCCATTGAATAACAGCCACAGGCGAATATATACGAACAAACCGTAGAAACAGTTGATGATTCTACGGTTTGTTTTATTTTGAATTGATATTTACTGCATTAAACACCATGTGCCAAAGCCACACATTTGCGTACTTTCGAATATGATGCTGTGAGGAGGTTTTGCCCATGGACAATTTGACTAAAGCGCCCGAGCCTGTGGTGCAGGTAGAGCAGCTTTCTTTAACATATCAGTCGGATGAAGGGGAGATCGAGGCGATACGTGAGCTGTCCTTTTCGGTATACGAAGGGGAGATTGTCAGCGTCATTGGTCCTTCGGGCTGTGGAAAATCTACGCTGCTCTCCATAGCGTCGGGGCTACTGGCCCCTACTTCGGGCAGCGTTGTCATCAGTGGCGGTGGCAATATTGGCTATATGCTGCAAAAGGACAGCTTGTTCCCGTGGCGAACCATTCGCCAGAACGTGCTGCTCGGCGTCGAGATTTGCAGCCAGGATAAAAAGGAGGCCAGTACCTATGCCGACGAGCTACTGCATACATACGGCCTCTGGGAGTTTAAAGACAGTTTTCCTGCACAGCTGTCAGGCGGAATGCGCCAGCGCGCCGCGCTGATTCGTACGCTCGCTGTGCGGCCGAAGCTCTTACTGTTAGATGAGGCGTTTTCGGCGCTGGATTATCAGACCCGCCTGGCGGTTGCGGACGATATTGCATCCATTATCCGTCATGAAAAAAAGACGGCGCTAATGGTGACACATGATATTTCAGAGGCTGTGGCAATGTCTGACCGGGTCATCGTGCTGTCGCGCCGGCCTGCCGTCATCAAATCGGTGTACGTCATTGAGTTTGCCGAGGGACGCGGAACCCCGATGCAATGCCGCGAGCGGGCGGAATTCCGCAACTATTTCAACAGCATCTGGAGGGATATCGATGTTCATATCTGAAAATACCGCTTCGTCCGCCCGCCAGTCTTGGCTCAAAAGGCGGCGACGCGACCGGCTGCTGGTAGGGATTGCAAAGGCGGGCCTGTTGGTCTCGCTGCTTTTATTTTGGGAGATTGCCGCCCGCACCGGTTTGATAGACCCATTTATTACCAGCTGCCCGTCGCGCTTTACACTCAGCATTGCTAGGCTGGCGGCCAGAGGTGAGTTGTGGCGGCACGTCTGGGTGACCACACAGGAGGCAATTGCGGGTTTTTGTATTGGCACGGTGCTGGGTACCGTTATTGCTATTGTGTTGTGGGGCTCCAACTTTCTTTGCCGAGTGTTAGAGCCTTATCTTGTTGTCTTAAACGCGTTGCCCAAAATTGCGCTGGGCCCTATTTTTATTGTCTGGATTGGTGCGCGCCCGATGGCGATTGTGGTCATCGCCCTTTCTATTTCTCTGGTGGTCACAGTGCTGGAGGTGCTTGGCGGATTTGTCTCCACGGATCCGGATATGATCCGATTGGTGCAGACCTTTGGCGCTGGAAAGCTTCAGGTACTTAGAAAAGTGGTGCTACCTGCCAACCTGCCCACCATTATCGGTTCGCTCAAAGTTAATGTTGGCATGTCGTGGGTCGGCGTTATCGTCGGCGAGTTTTTGATTTCAAAGGCTGGACTGGGCTATCTCATCGTCTACGGCAGTCAGGTGTTCCAGCTCGATTTGGTTATGGCCAGTGTGGTAATTTTATCTTTTATTGCCACTTTGATGTACTTTTGCATACAGTATATAGAAAAGCTGCTTACCCGGCGCAGGGGGGCCGTTCGCTGAGTGCCGGGCGGCATAGCGACAATTGGAGGTAGGTCAATGAAAACCAGAGCGATTTCGGTGATGCTGGCGATGGGCATTATCGCCGCGTTGTTTGCAGGCTGCCAGGCAAAGTCTGCTAAAAGCCAGAAGGAATTTACAAAAATTACCTTGAGCGAGGTCACCCATTCAGTGTTCTATGCACCGCAGTATGTGGCGATTTCACAGGGATTCTTTAAAGACGAAGGGCTGGAAGTAGAGCTGATTAACGGTCAGGGTGCCGACAAGGTCATGACGGCGGTTGTCTCGGGCCAAGTGGATATCGGCTTCTCAGGGCCGGAGGCTGCGATTTACGTCATGAAACAGGGCAAGGCTGACTACCCGATGGTGTTCGCTCAACTGACCAAGCGTGACGGCTCGTTTTTAATCGGGCGTAAGCAGGATGATAACTTTAATTTTCAAAAGCTCAAGGGTACCCATCTTATCGGCGGACGCAAGGGCGGCGTGCCGTTGATGACGCTGGAATATGTGTTGAGAAAGCAGGGACTTGACCCCGTGAAGGACCTAAACGTTGACTCCAGCGTACAGTTTGCGCTGATGGCCGGCGCATTCACCGGCGGACAGGGCGACTATGTCACGCTGTTTGAACCGACGGCTTCCGCGGTGGTGCGCGAGGGAAAGGGTTACATTCTGGCGTCTATCGGTGCTCTTTCGGGTGAAATTCCCTACACCTGCTATTATGCGAATAAGAGCTATATTGAAAAGAATCCTGATGTGATACAACGCTTTACAAATGCCATCTACAAGGGCCAGCTCTGGGTGAAGAACCATTCCGCCGCCGAGGTTGCCAAGGCGATTGCAGAATTCTTCCCCGATACCGACTTGACTCTTCTTGAAACAGTCTGCCAGCGACACGCCGACATAGACGCTTTCATGAGTGACCCGCTGTTGCTTCCCGATGCACTCGACCGCCTGCAAACAGTGATGGAGCAGGCTGGAGAGCTAGACGGTCGCGTGGACTATGATAAGCTGGTAAACACCACTTTTGCCAAGAAGGCAATGGAGACTATTAGATAGAAATGTGATAAATAAGAGACACAGCCCTCAATAAAAACTTGAGGGCTGTCCAGTCTGTCGAAGAACCCGGATTACGCAGCGGCGCAAACCGGGTTCTGTCTATATTTAAGCCAGAAAAGGGAGTATCGGAAACGGAACAAAGAAGTCCTCCACTTCCATTTGGCTAGCTTTTTGAGATTCATGGCAGCAAA
>DATMYZ010000417.1:0-5830 GCA_035560675.1 Clostridia bacterium | reverse complement strand
ACTAAAAGCAAGTATACCACGACTTCACAGCTTGTGAAAAGAAGTATTTTTCTTTCATCAAGGCGGTAGCACCCCAATGCGGCGTATCTGCTAATTCCGCCATACCTATTTACAAAACGGGAGACCAATTCTCCTTTAAACCAGGACTAATCTTCTGCCAACTGCAATGTATTGAAACCTAAAGTCTGTCCATCAAAAGATAGCAAGTCCCGCTAAGCGGGTATGAAAACAGCATTAAAGTTATTATACCACAGCTGCGCAAAAAACGGAAGAGGCTAAAAATTTTTCATACTTTTACCATCAGAGGACAAATCCAAATCAGATAAACTAAGCACCAACCCCACCGACGAAGTTGCCTGCATATACCTTTCCTTGGTCGGTTCTGCTACTCGTTTATAAAAGAGCCATCGCTTATTTAGCGCTTGCCTTTTGGCGCATACGGTTGGCCGCCAGCAGAATGCCCGCCTTACCGGTCGGATAAGTCAGCCCACCCTGTAGCCAAACGGCAAACGGTACTCGCATTGGTGCATCGGCTGAAAGCTCAATTGAAGCGCCGAGCGTGAAAGCGCCCGCCGCCATAATGACCTTGCTGTCATAACCCGGCATATCCCAAGGCTCGGGCGATGCCATAGAATCAATTGGCGAACCGGACTGTATCCCCTCGCAAAATGCCACAAGCGCCTCAGACGTATTCAGCGCAATAGCTTGTATAATATCGTGCCGCGCATCATTCGCCTTCGGGAAAGTTTCATAACCCATCTCTTCAAAGAGAGCGGCGGCGAACACCGCCGTTTTCAGGGCGGCGGCAACAGTGGTGGGTGCAATAAACAGCCCCATATACATGTTGCGCAGCTCATCAAGTGTGCATCCGACCTCCCGCCCTGTGCCAGGGGTGGTGAGACGGCAGGCACAGCGCTCGATCACATCGTGACGGCCCGCAAGATATCCGCCGGTCTTCGCTATGCCGCCACCTGGATTTTTAATCAGCGATCCGACCATTAAATCTGCTCCTAACGCAACCGGTTCAATCCGTTCGACAAACTCACCATAGCAGTTATCCACCATAACGATGATATCGGGGTTCGCTTGCTTAACCGCGGTAATGGCTAAGCCAATTTCTTCACAGGAAAGCGACGGGCGCAGGCTATACCCGCGCGAACGCTGTATGTAAGCCACTTTTGCACCGCAACACGCTTTTGCAGCTCCTTTAACATCTATCTTACCATCTACCAGTTCCACCTGTGTATACTGTACCCCAAAATCGCGTAGCGACCCCTCATTGCGGCCATTATCGCGTATGCCGATGACCTCCTCGAGCGTGTCATAAGGTTTGCCAGTCAGGGACAGCAGCATATCACCCGGGCGCAGCAAACCGAACAGCCCCACCGTCAGCGCATGGGTACCCGACACAAAGCTGTGTCGCACCAGTGCATCCTCAGCACCAAGCGCCTGTGCAAAAACACGATCGAGCGCGTCGCGGCCAATATCCCCATAGCCGTAACCTGTACTACCGCAAAGGTTCGCCGCTGAAATGCCGTTATCAATAAACGCCTTAAGCACCTTCATACCGTTAAACTGCTCGTTTTCTTCTATAGTTGCAAAAGCGGATGCAGCCTTTTGCTCCGCTGTACGAGCAAATTCTAAAATCTCGGGATCTATCGAAAAAACCGGTTCTATCATGCAGGATTCCTCTTTTCTGTAATGATAAGACGCTGCGGCATCGCCTCAAAGCCTGCCTGTTTGTAAAACGCGGTCAGTTGCTCCGACTGCGCTGCTGTATAAATATTCATACCACTTAATGTGGGGCGCGCCACAACCGCACGCACCAGCGAAATTCCGATGCCTGAACCGCGCTTATCTGGCAACACAGCCACCGACGACAGATAGGCGCTGCGATGCCCCTTGGCTGTCACGCAGGCGACGGCAATATCGTCGAGCAGAAATACTTCAGCCCGCCCAGCATTGCGGCGTCGGGTCATATCCGAAAGCCAGGGCAAATAGTCGGCCTCGCGCGCAAACTGCGCGTCGCTTTGGCACAAAAGCTCAAAGCAGCGGCGCAGTTGAACATCGGTTTCTATGGTATTCAAGCTTAACTTGGTTCCACCAACTTGGCACAGCGCCGGATAGCTTCGGCTCGTCCAACCCTCGGGCAAAAAATTTGGGGCAACGC
Source organism: Clostridia bacterium (assembly GCA_035560675.1). GTDB lineage: Bacteria > Bacillota > Clostridia > Oscillospirales > Ruminococcaceae > Yanshouia. The sequence continues at coordinate 3,660 of DATMYZ010000417.1, read as the reverse complement.
CCTTGGCTGCCCATTCTATTCGCCTGATGTCGAGCATCTCAGCAAAGGCAAACAGTTCGTCAGCATCCACATAGCCGTAGAGCAGCAGCGAGTTGCCAAAGCGGCAGAACACGCCGCCTGCGTCGCTCATGAACCAATCCAATGCATTGGGCATCGCACCGTAACAGGTGGACAACATCTGCATCCGGCAGCCAATAAGAGTATCATCCAGCGGCGGCGCACTTTCACAATAAGCAATCACAGTCGAGCCAGCGGATCAATAACCGCCGAGAGCAGCTCCTTGGTGGCTGTCACGTCCTGCATCGCTGCCACACTGGAAGCGCTGTGCAAGTAGCGACAGGGTACCGAAACCGCCATCGTTTTGGCACCAGCCCCCGCGCGCGAAACTACACGAGCCTCGTTGCCTCCGAAAACACCTTCCTTGGTCTGGATGGCGATGCCGCGCTCTTTAGCAACATTAAAGGCCAGCGCATAGAGTTCGCGGTCATAGAGCGTTCCCCTGTCTGCAAACGACACAACCGGGCCCTTTTTAAGCGAACAAACCACTTTATCGGCAGGCGCGCCTTCAATATCGCCAGCTGTAGTCGTTTCTAAAATAATCGCAATTTCAGGCGCGGTGGCATTGGCAGCCGCCGTTGCGCCAAACAGCGACGATTCCTCACCGCAGGTGAACACGCCGGTAAGCTCCCACGGGCAACCGGAGCAGAGCAGGTCGATCAAAAGTGCACAGCCAATGCGGTCATCCAGCGCACGGGAGAGCAAAAAGCCCTCGCCAAATTCGCAGAATGGCGCATCGAAACAGGCCGCGTCACCAAGGCTGACCACCGAGGCCGCCTCTTCTTTGGAGGACGCGCCGATGTCTATATAGAGCCCGTCGGCCTTTAATTCAGCCTCGCGTTCGTCGTTATCAAGATGATGCCACGCCTTGGCACCGATAACACCAAGAACACCAGCGTCACCAATGCGCACCCGACGACCATGCAATACCCGAGAGTCGATGCCAATGGGTGAAAACTTCAACAGCCCTTCACCAGTGATTGCGGTTATCAGCATGCCCACCTCATCCATGTGGGCAAATAAGACAATCTTCTTTTTAGGTTTCTCACCGCTTTTAACGGCGATCAGGTTGCCCAACGGGTCCACTGTCAGGGCGCATTTGCCCACCAGTTGCTTTTCGATAACCGTGCGAACACGCTCTTCGTCGCCGGAGATGCCCCGCTCAGCGCAAAGCGCTTTTATCAACTCTTGCATAAGCCACCTCCAACCGTCTCGGCAATCAGCCGGGCTGTGTTTTCAACATCGCAAAGCGCCACAATCTCGCCCGGCGTGTGCATAAAGCGCAGCGGAACCGAAACCAGTGCCGTTCGCACCCCCTTGCCCGAAACTGCAATAGCGTCCGCATCGGTGCCGGTACGGCTGTGCATGACCTCAATCTGCCACGGGATACCGGCACGTTTGGCCGTATCGGTTAAAAGCCGAGAGAGGCGGCGGTCTAAAATCGGGGCGATGCCAATCATGGGGCCCTTGCCCATTTCGCCGCAGACCTCGGCCTTTTCGTCTGGGGTTAGCCCCATTGAAACGTCGACAGCAAAGGCAAAGTCTGGCGCAATAGCAAAGGCTGAGGTCGCGGCTCCTGAGGAACCAACTTCTTCTTGTGAAACCAGCGCCACAATAATTTCGGCCTTTTCAGTCTTTTTTAACAGCTCAGCCGTTCGGATAATCGCCGCGCAGCCCGCGCGGTCATCCAATGCCGCAGCGCAGATTCTGTCTGAAAACAGCGGCTCTAAGGTGCCATCCAGCGTAATGCGGTCGCCGAGTGCAACCTTTTCGCGCGCGGCTTCTGCGCTCAGTCCAATATCCACCGCCAGATCCTCAGGTTTGGCTATTTTGGTTTTGCCATCCGAAAGATGGGGCGGCGTCGCAATGACCACGCCCGGCAGCTTGCAGCAGGCGGTATGCACCGTCACACGCGCCCCGGCAAGGGTACGCCTATCCGGCCCGCCGCAGGCGGCAATCTTTAAAAAGCCCTTGTCGGTGATTCGGGTCACAATCAGACCGACCTGATCAAGATGCGCCGTTAGCATGACGCGTGGCAGCCCCGGTTTTACCGCCGGAATATAGCAGAGCACACTGCCTAGGGGGGTGTGCTCTACCCGTCCCAGCGGTGTCAGTTGCTGTTCAACCACCTTGGCGACGTCAGCCTCATCGCCCGAAACACCCGTCGCCGGGCAGAGTGTTTTTAATAAATCCAGCATGGGTTTCTCCTTCGTTTAAAGGGCATTAACCATCTTTTTATAGCAGTTGCCCCGCTCTTCAAAATTAGAAAAGGCATCAAAGCTGGCACAGGCGGGGCTTAAGGTGACCACGTCGCCAAACTGTGCGTTTTCGTTGGCCAGTGCCACTGCGTCTGCCAAATCCTTGGCGCGCAAAATTTTAAGCCCGCTTGCCTTAAAGCCATCCGCCCCAGTGACCGTCTGCTCAATTTTATCGGCGGTTGGGCCGGTGAGTATCAGCAGCTTGACACGGCTGAGCACCGGTCGGGCAAGCGGTTCAAACGGTATTTTTTTATCATAGCCGCCCGCGATTAAAATAAGTTTTTCTTCAAAGCTCATCAGTCCTGCTACGGTGCGGGTGGGCGAAGTGGCTATCGAGTCGTTATACCAGCGGACGCCATCCTTCAACCGCACAAATTCAATGCGGTGCTCCACTCCGCCAAAGGTGCGGGCTGCATCGCATATCTGCTTGGGGGTGACGGCACCCCATGCGGCGCTCACCGCCGCCAGCACATTTTCAACATTGTGCAAGCCGGGCAGCTTAATCTCGCTTCGATTCATCAAAAACACTGCCCGGCCACCCACGCTGTGATAAAGGTCGCCTTTGCCGTCCATCCATGCGCCGTTTTGCACCGGACGCTGACGCGAAAAGAACGACAGCTGCCCGCGCACCTCATCCATAAATGCCTCGGCACCGGTGCTGTCCGCAGAGAGCACCGCCCGTGAGAATGCACTCTGGTGCCGCACAACATTGCGCTTTGCGCCAACATATTCCGCCATATCTTTATGCACATCCAGATGGTTAGGGCTGATGTTGGTAACCACTGCTACATCGGGTGAGCAGCGCATTGACAACAGCTGAAAGCTCGAAAGTTCGATGACGCACAAATCATTCTCGCTCACCAAGTCTAGAATCGGCAGCAGCGGCTTGCCGATGTTGCCGCCTAAGTGCACTGTCTTGCCCGAGCGGCGCAGCATCTCGGCCAAAATGCTTGAAGTGGTGGTTTTGCCGTCCGAACCGGTCACGCCGTAAATCGGGCAGGGGCAAAGCCGCATGAAAACCTCCAGCTCGCTGGTGACAATTTTGCCGCGTTCGCGCGCACGCGTCAACTGCGCAGTGGTAAAGGGCAGTCCCGGGGTGCGGAAAATAATTTCTCCGTTTAAATCATCAAGATAATTAGGGCCCAGCGACAGCTCAACTCGGGCCTTTTTCAGGCGTTCAAGCTGCTCGGAGCGAAATTGGTCTTCGGCCCGGCTGTCGTGCAGCGTCACCTGCGCGCCGCTTTGCACCAGCCGGAACACCAACTCAGAATTGCTCACCCCAAAGCCGATGACGTCTATTTTTCGATCTTTCATAAGAGAGAAAAAGTTTTTTGCATTATAATAC
>DATMYZ010000416.1:0-2513 GCA_035560675.1 Clostridia bacterium | reverse complement strand
TAGGAGATGGACACATTGCGAGCAGTTGTATTGAATGGCCCAAATGACTTTTCTGCACAAACTATAGAAAAGCCATCAATCTCAGAAAATAAAATTTTGGTTCAAATGAAAAAGGCTGCAACCTGCAGCACCGATATGCGCATTTTAGAAGTCAAAAAGACCAAAGGGATTCGTCATCCGTGAGTTATCGGCCACGAAATCTGCGGCGTTAGAGAACAGGTGGGGGCAAAGGTTTCGGGCTACAAGACGGGCGAACGCGTTGCCATCGCGAACGTTATTCCATGCGGTCATTGCAGCAGCTGCCTTTCGGGGCGTGAGAACGCCTGTTTGAACCGTAAGGCTATCGCGTATGAATATGACGGCGGATTTGCGGAATATGTGCGCATCCCTGAAATTTGCATTCAGGCAGGCAATGTCGTTAAACTGCCAGATGATGTTTCATTCACAGCGGGTGCACTTATAGAGCCACTTGCGTGCTACATACGCGGCATGAGAAACGCGGGAACTGCCTTTGACGACACCGTTTTGGTGGTGGGCGCAGGTCCCATTGGGTTGATGCATCTACAGCTTCCCAAAATTGCGGGCGCCCGAAAGGTTATCGTGAGCGAGCCCAACGCATTTCGCAGAGAAAAGGCGCAGCAGCTTGGTGCCGATCTGGTCATAGACCCCACGACAGAAAATTTGGCCGATATTATCTCGCGCGAAACCGGCGGGTTGGGTATGGATATCATTATTCTGGCCATTGGTGTCCCCGCAATTGTCAATTCTACGATTAAACTTTGTAAAAAGGGTGACACTGTCTGCCTGTTTGCAGGCTTTTCGGGAACCGGAGAATGCAGCATTGAGGCGAATATCATCCATTATGGCGAAATGAACGTCTGTGGTTCAGCGGCCTACAAACGAGCGGATTATCTTGCGGCTGCTGAAATGGTCAAGCGCAAGAAAATTGATTTCGATGCCATTGCCACTCACACATTTAAAATTGGAGAGTTCCAAAGCGCTTACGAAATGTCAAAGAGCGGACAAGGTCTAAAAATTATCATTGAACCCTATCATTCAGGGTGGCGACTCCTGCAAGACGCTCGACGACTATCTGAACATGACCCGCGAGGCGATGGATTGTGGCGTCGGCGGTGTGACTATGGGGCGTTTTGTGTGGGATTATAAGGATATTACAGCGCTAGTGGTAGCATTGCGTTATATTATTCATGAGGGCTACAGCGTAAAAGAGGCCAAAGAGCTTTTGGCACAGCTTGAAAACGACAAAAATTACGACAAGTTTTAACGATCAAATATAGGCGGTGAACAATTTTGACTCGTTACCTGCTGGGAATAGACATCGGCACAGGAAGCATTAAGGTAGCGCTTTTAAATCAAAATGCCGAGGTAATGGCGCTTTCTGCGAGAGAGTATAATATTATCCGGCCCCAAAAGGGCTATGAACAAATTGACCGTCACGACCTATGGAATAAATTTCTTGAAACGCTAGCGGAGACCCTAAATAAAGCAACGGTTGACCTAGCTAAAGTGGCAGGTATCGGCATTTCGTGTCTGTGCCCCGGCCTGACGGCATTTTCGTTGGATGGTGAGGTTTTATTAGACCCCATTCTTTATACTGACCGTCGAAGCATTGCAGAAGCCGACGAGATCGAGCGCGCGGTCGGTGTTGAACGGCTGTTTTCAATCACGGCCAACTCGGCGATGGCGGGCGCAATCTCCGGCACCTCGATGCTTTGAGTCAAAAATCATCTGCCTGAGGCGTATGCTAAAACCCGATATTTCGGCCATGTGAACACCCTGTTTGGGGCGCTGCTGACCGGCTGTTACGGCATTGATTATTCAAACGCTTCTTACACCGCATTGTTCGACACTGTCAATACACGCACATGGTCGCAAGAATTATGCAAAACCATCGGCATCGATATTGCCAAGCTACCGCCTCTGCTTAAATCCACCGAAGTTGTCGGTAGTCTGATTAATAAAGCGGTGATCGCGCTAGGCATACCCAAGGGGACACCGGTCGTTATCGGCGGTGCAGATACGCCGTGCGCATCTATTACCTGTGGTGTGGTTCGGCACGGAGATGCCTGTGAGTCCGTTGGCACGACGGCAAAACCTTTGTGCAAGCTATTCCGTCGCTGCTGGTTCCTGTCATTATTCTGGTCGGCATGTTCACTGGCATCTATACGCCCACCGAGACGGCAGCAATTGCAGTTTTGTACACCATTTTCATTTCGGTGTTCGTCTATAAGAACTTAAAGCTGTCGGATATTCCGAGAATTATCCGGCAAAAAGCCAGATCAACCGGCTCAATACTGTTTGTTGCCATCACGGTAAAACCAGCCTGCTATATTTTTGAATTGGACGGGTTGGCTGCAAAGGTAGCGCAGCTGATTACACAGACAAACACAAAGAAAATTGTCATCATGTTCCTAATCTTTATTTTCCTTATTATTGTCGGAATGTTTATGGATGCCACTGCTGCCATTTGCATTCTTGTACCTATTCTATTG
>DATMYZ010000415.1:0-20730 GCA_035560675.1 Clostridia bacterium | reverse complement strand
GTCTTCGGTTTTGCAATATTTCTAGGCCTGCTAGTGCTGTTTTTTATAGCGGTTATTCCCATGGTTTACTGCATTCCATATGGTATATGGTTTGGATGGAATGCGGGGACGAACAACATACCCAAGACATCATCGTTTGATAAACAAAAAAAGAGTTACTTTTGGCACCAAGCAGGCAATGCTACCAAGCTGTATGCCTCTTGGATTACTCATAAGCCGCATGGCATTACAAGGTTTTAATATTTCTCGAGCCGGGTGAAAAGCCCGGCTCATTCTTTTTGCTTAAAAGCTCTGACCACACCGTTTGTCACGATATGCTCCAGATAGGTTTGCACCACCCGGGCGCGGGCGGCCCACTCGCACATCTCATCGAGATCACACTGCTCCAGCTGAGCCGCCGTTACATGTGGTAGGAAGGTCTGTATTTCCAAAGTTAGCGAATCATACAGGCTGCTTTCGATCGCAGCTATATGATCGTCTATAACTTTTTTACTGAGACGTCCTTACCTAAGCCGAGCAGTGCGAACAGCTTATCCACTAAGCCCAGCGGCATTGCTGGATACTCTTCAAAATCGGAAACCAACGCGTCTAACTGTTCGGGGACGATGTTGTCCAGCACAAAGGCGCGGGATGCCTTGGTTGGGCTGTTGGCGGTGGTTTTCACAAAGCGGTCGTAACTGGCCGTGGAGGGCTTCTTAAAAACGTATTCGCGCGTTTCGGTGGTCTCATCGTCGATGTCGAAGGTATATTCCACCTTGTACGCCTTGGGGTATTTCTCACGCAGCGCGTTAAGATTAATGCCAGTGTTGGCGTTAGTATCGCTCATAATAATTACTCCTTTTTGTCAAAAAAGTTGAGATTAAACGGACGCAAGCCCGTCGCGGACGATGGTGCCGTACACCAATAGCTCGATCTCCACTGTTAGGTTCTTATCACCCTGTGAAGCTTTGTTGGATACCTTAGTGGGCGTCACCTTGTTGATGACGTCATTTTTGACGCGCTCGCCGTCCATGGCGTAGGACACGACGATTTTCGGGATTTCCAGCTTGTAGAGCGAAACACCCTGCGACTTGCACCACGCCACAAAATCGTCGTAATCGTCCTTGAGCATGGAGATTTTGCAATCGGCCTTGTAATTGCCGGTGCCGTATCCGCGCGGCTTGGAGCCGGTACCATAGGAGGCTTCTTTCTCCATTTCGTCGCTGTACTCAATGCTTTGGATTTCCAGATCAAAGCCGGAGAGCTTCGCGCGGATGTCCTCCCAGCCATAAGTTCTGCCGTTAACCATTTGCGTTATCCCTCCTTATTTGGATTTGTAGGGGTTTTCCATGCCGAGATCCACTTTAATTTCGCGAATGTGTCCGACCGGTACATAGCGGATCACCAGATTAAGCGTCTCACTGCCGAGGATATCCTGCCCCTTGGGGACAACGATCCGCGCCGAAGAGATCTCGCCCTTATCCGCCATGACGTCCACTGGGCTCATGGCCAGTTCGGCGATGGCTGCCAGCTCGGCGTCAAGGTTGGATATATCCACCGTGGTCTGCATCTGCGTCAGCAGCTGCCTGCGCACCTCGCGCACGATCTTGTTGGTGGTACGGATGCGCTCGGCGTATTTGTAATCACTGCCCTCCGGGCACATCATCCGCGCGTTGGTGACATACCAGCCGAACAGGCCATCATAGCGGCGCACCGTTAGGTATCGGGCATCGTCAAGGGCCGCAGCCTCATCGAGAAAGCCGGTCGGCGTTAGTGCGGACAGTTTGCTTTCCGAAATCGAAAAAGACTTGGTTTCACCGATCGACTGCTGCACCGAGGCCGCTGCGTAGAAGCCGCAGATAACACCGGCAAGGTTCTTGTCGGCGGTGACGCCATCCAGCCGGGTATAGACGCCGCGAGCCGCAACCACCTGCACATAGATGCTGTTGATGCCGTTCTGCAGGTTGACCAGCTGCGTGGCATACGCGTCGGCTACCTGTCCGGCTGTCGGGGCGGGGGCTTCGCAGACTACAAAGAGGGGACGCTTATAATCGCTGTGATACTTTGCCGCCGCCTCGCCGCAGGCCGCCCACAATGCTGGATCGGATGCGCCGACAACATGAACAAATTCAATCGTGGCGTTGATGTTGCGCACCTTGTCGAGTGCGGTCAATACATCGGCATTGCTCATGGCTGGGGCAGTCGTAGCAAATACGAACTGATCACCCGCGACAAATCCAGTAGCACCGGCTGCAAAGCCCAAGGTGATGCCGGTATTTGTCAGCGTCACTGCGCCATTGGCTGGGATAGTCTGCTCATCGCTGAAGACGCTGCCGCCGTCAAGGCTGTACCGGATCGCTGCAGCGTTGAGTACACCGCCAACCGTAACCTTGATAACAACCTTAAACGCATTGGTGGGAGCACCGGATACTGTCACAGTGCCTGTACCGGTCGCTGTTGCGGTCACGCTGCCCGAACTGCCTGCGGTAGAGGCCGCAACTGGTAGGCAATAAATTAAAGCGGAGCCGTTTTCGATGCTGTCCATAACGGCATCGGCAAGCGGAGACTGCCCAAGCAATTCCTTGATGCGCTTTGCATTCATTGTGTTTCGAATAGCGATTGCCTCGGTGGATACAATGGGCGACGCGCCGATCTTAACGTGGATGCCCGTCGCGCTGGAGGCGGTGGCCAGCGCTCCATCAGAAAGGCTAATATTGATATCTCTGAGCATTTAACTTCCCACCTTTCCGGTCAAAAACCTGTTGATGGCCGCCAGATAATCGGTGTCAGTGACGTACTTCCCGGCACGCCATCCCGTCTGAATTTTGACACCGGCCATAACGGCAGCCGGTGTTTTATGTTTTTGCTGTAGCGCCTCGATTGATAAGAGCTCATCGGGGGCTCCTGTTGTTTTAGATGCCATTTTGCTCCTCCTCCTGATTGAGAACCATCTGCGTCTCAACCGTGTAATTCTTGATGCCCGCCGTTGTGACTGGCTGATAGATGCCACCGGAGCAGTTGACCGTCAGGATCACCGAGACATTGGCCTTGAGGACTTGATCGTCCTTGTCCGTCCACTCCGCCTCGGCTGGCTCCAGCTGCAGCCAACAGCCGTTTGCATCCTTGATATTGGCGTCGATGCGCTGCAAAAAGGCTTCATAGTACTGCTCCAACTTTTCAAGGTTATACTCGCCGATGGTCACGATCAGCGGCACAGTGCGGTCATACTTGCGCCGGGAGCTGCCGGTACCGTAGCTGGTCTTCTTACCGCTGACGGTCAGGGCTTCGCTGCCAATCAGCACCGAGCCGACATGGCTTTCCATGTAGGTGCGCAGCTCTTTTTCCGTGAGAAAGATTTTTGTCTTTTCACCCATCACCGCACGTAGCTGCTGCGCAAGGTAGGCGCGTGCCTCTGCGATCATAATTACTCCTCCTGTACCGCCTGCTCCATCGTTTGTTTGATTTCTTCAAGGTCGCTCCTGCTGATACCCAGAAACGGTCTGGCGGGCATTTTGACCTTGACCGATTGCTTCGTATACCATCGACCGCCAACCTGAAAGCGCAGGCCGCGCTTACGCTTGGCCCTGATGACCACCGCCCGCTTGTCACCGAACTGGTGCCGGGCGGCATAGATCAGGTTGGTGCCAACCGCGAAACCGCTGGCGTCAGCACGGGCGCGGATGGAATTACGCAGCCGGGCGGTCAGCACCAGTATCTTGCCGCCGCGGGCCGTTGGCTGCCACGGCTTACCTTCCGGGTCTGTGCTCGTTTTAAAGCGCAGCCGGGTGGAAGTTTTGACGCCCTCGGCCAGCTGCTCGTTGAGCCCGGCAAAGTCTATATTGGACAGCCGCCGCAGCTTATTGTTAAGCCTGCGGATGTCGCCGGTGAGTTGCATGCTGACCATGCCGTCACATTCCTTTCATACTGTCCCGGCTAAAAATCCGGGATGAGGATGCCATCTGAAAGCCGGTGGCTGCCTGCGTTGAGGGGGATTCCATTCCAAGTGACACGGTACCCGCCGCCACGGCCTGCAAAAATTTGGTCGCGTTTTTATAACGTGTAAGGTAGTTGTTTTCCCGGTCGGTATCCGCGCCGACGCCGATGCGGGAAACGAGATTATAAACCGCGATGTCCTTGGCAAACTTGACGATGACCTTGGGTACCCGCGTCAGCGGTACCGGGTACCGCCGCGCAAGATAGCCGTCGATCTCGGCGGTGGCATCCTCGGCAGCCCGTTCCAGCATCGGGGCCAGAAGCGTATCCTGCTCGGTGTCGTCGTCCAAATAGCCGTTGCCGATCAGAGTGTTGATTATATCCTCCTTGAGCAGCTCGCGGACATCGGCTGCCGTGCAGTACATTACGCCTCCGCACCGGTGGACTTATAGGCACACTGCCACAAGCCAAAACCGGCTGCGCCTCTGGCATCTGCGCCGTATAAGAACTCGGCGCGCATAAACGCATTCTCATCAGTGGGCCGGTTGAGCGTGACCATTTCCGGCTTTTTGCGCTGCTGGAAAATCAAAGGCTTGATGACGCCGCCGGTGGCCATGAGGTACCAGGCGTTGGCGTCGTCCGACAGGTCGGGCACAACCTCCACCGTTGCGGTATCGCGCATCGTGTTGGTGGTGCCCTCAATGGTCTCGGCCTTGATAAGCTTCAACGCAAGGCTTTCCAGCTGCGGGGGAACCACCAGCCGGTCGGGCATGATCTTCAGGGATTTATTCTCTTCGTTGACCAGCGACATCATGGAGGCGCGTGCCGCCGCATAGCTTTCTGCGGACAACTTCTTGGTGCCGAGGTTGGACGCTGTAACGCCCTTTTTGATGGGATGTGCGGTGTTGAAGAACGCCGTACCGTCGTAGCACTTTTCGGTGTCGCCTTTTTTCAGAAGTGCGAACACCAGATCATCCGGCCATAGGGCCGCCGATTCGCCGAGGCGGGAAAACAGCGGCGCATAGATGCCATAGCGGTCATCCTCAATGGCATCGCGTTTGACCGATACGGTCATCTCAAAGGGCTTGTTGACAATGCGATAGCCCTCGGTGGCCAGTGCCTTAATGATGCGGTCGCCTACCCACTCCCGCATTCCGGGCAGCGCACCCAGCCACGGGTACACTTCCTCACTCGTTTCACTGGGCGACAAAGTGGCAATTTTGTCCCATCTTGGAGCGGCGGTCTCAAAGGCTTTGCTGAAAAGCGCTTTAAATCCAACGTTAAGCCCGGTCAGGGCTGCACTGGTAATTTGCATATTATAATCCTCCTCAATCGTTATCGGGTTTCGACGATGACCTGATCGCCCTCAAAGCCAAGGACGGTACCAGCCACTGAGCTGCCGGTCGCTGTGGCGGCGACGGTGCAGTCATCTTCCATGTAGCAGCTCTTGCCGATCAGCGCTTCGGTCACCGCGTCGGTGCTGCTGTTGTCCCACAAAAACGTTCCGCGCCGGACGGAGACGTAGTTGCCTGCGGCGGCGTTTTCCTCTGCGCAGCCGATGGCTGTGAGGCTGGCTGCCTTAGTTGCAGGCACCGCCTTGCCTGTTGCATCTGCCGCAACCAGCCCACCGGCATAAATGGTTTTACCTGCGGCGACCTTCAGTACGACAAAGTCGCCTCTCATTTCGGCGGTCTTTCTTCCTGATGTTAATGCCATGTGTTTCTCATCCTTTCTGTCAAAAGCTATTCTTCGGGGCCGCCGTACTGCTTGAGATCGTCGGCGCTAAGCCCGAGGTTCTTGCAGATCAGCAGTTTGTCGGCCTCTACTGTACCCTTCCTGCCGGGAGGTGGCAGTTCAGTCTGCCCCATTGGGACAACAGCGGGCGCAAGGGATACAAATTTTTCAAAACCCGCTTTGTCACTGAGCACATAAGCCTTTGCCCAGTCTTTCTGGGCGGGGGTGATCTTGCCGTCTGCCAATGCTTTTTCCACCAGATCGGTGGATTCGTGCGCGTCAAGCTTGGCCTTCAGCACCAAGTAGTCGGCAGCGGGTACAAAGTTGGTGGGATTCTTCAGCGCCATGATCTTGGCGCTCACGGTTGCAGCGTCGGCCTTTTCGTCCACATCCAGCAACCCGGCAACGGTCTTGCACACCACCGGCTCGGCGGGAGGCGGCGCTTCCATCAATGCCTTGAGCGCCTTGGTTACATCCTCCTCGGTCGCCGTGTCCGGCAGCTTGAGCAGGGCGGCGAGCTGTTTTAAAAACTCCATATTGGTTTCTTCCTCCATTTCAAATTTGTTGACAATCGGAAATTGACCGTCAATAGCGGGCGTGTTGGTCAGCGCCACCGAATGCAGCAGGCACGCCCGATTCGCCGAGCCTCCGGCAAACACCACCGGCGAGCAATACCGGTATTCGCGGTTTCGGATGCGCTGGGTGGCGTTTTCCGTCCACTCAACTCGCGCCGCTATAGAGTGATCTGTTAGGATCAGCTCCTTGATCCAACCGGCGGCAGGGGCCTCCTTGCCCGACAGGGTTTGGTGTTCATAGTCCACCACGATGTCCAGCGCGCGGTCTTCCATCTGTTCTTTAAGCAGACGGTAGCTTTCGGCATCCACCATAAAATCGCCTTTGCGGGTATGTACCTGACCGAGCGGTAGAATGTCGAAAACCTCGGGGGCAGCGTCCACCGATTGCAGGGTGGAAAGGATATATTTCTTCATGCGGTTGCTCCTTCTTGGGAAATTTCGCCTATAACGCCGTTAGTGCGCGTGCGCACGGCGGTGTCGCGGCGCGGTCAAGTATACGGGCGTTTGACAGGTAGAACGCGACACAGGTTAATTCTGGGGTTTGTCCTGTTCCCGTCGTTCATAGGCTGCCACCAGCGTTTTGGGGAATCCCTCAAGGTCTGGTGTGTAGCCCACCGTTGCGGGGTTATAGTTAAAGCCTCGGTCTGGGATCATGGCGATAAACCCCATACCCGTATCCACACGCTGCGGCACCTCGGTCTCGACCTTCAGCCCCATGGACTTGACCTGCGCCTCGGTTAAGCTGACAACCGAGCACCGGCACTTGTAACCGTTGGGCGGGTACCATATTTCCCACACTGAACTGTCCGCGGGAAAGACCTTGCCGTCCATAGCGCGGTGCGTTTTCCTTGTCTGATTATCATCAACAGCGTCATACATCCAGTAGGGTCGCGCCTTCATGACCGCGGGCTTTGTCATTTCCTCATATGAGCCAACGCTGTAGGCGGTCTGCACATTCGTCCGAAACACGTTTTCTGCTTGGTACGGGGTCATGCCGCTGTAGCCGCGCTCTGCCAGCCAGCCGTTCATGTCCTGACGGAACTGCTCCATGGTAGTGCCGTTATCGATAGCGGCGGTTAGCGTGTCCTGAAACTGCTTGAGCACCGTGGCCGAGGAGTACCCGGACACCGTGAAGGCCAGCGACCTGTATTTAGCCCGAAGCTTAAAGAATTCACTAGGCTTCAATGTCAGCTTGCTTTCAAAGTATTCCAGTGCCTTTTCATAGGTCATCTTGCCTTTGTCCTTGGTGATCAGCTCAAAGGCATCTTCAAGCGTCATTGGCTCTCAGCCTCCCCAGAAGGTCTGCCGCCAGCGTGGTGTTGGTCAGCAGATCGGTCAGCTCCTCGGAGCAAATATCCCCAAACAGTTGGTTAACCGTCTCTTGATCGGCCAGCAGTTGCTGCAGCTCCTCCAGCGATCCCGCTTTATCCACTAATTTTTGAAGTGGTGCAAAGACCTTTTCGTAGATCGCTGCAGATTCCTCGGTCGCACGCCCGGCCAGATCATCCGCTCGGCGCTGGTATTCAACGGCGACGCGGTGTGGATCGACGGGTGGGTCATCCTTGTTGGCCAGCAGCTTCAACGGCATCGGCACGCCCTGAGACATTCGGGTGACCGGCTCACCGTTCTTCGGTTCAGGTATGGAGAAGCGCTCATAGATGTGAGATAGCGGAATCGGCACGCCGATGGCCACCAGCTCCTTGAGGATTTCGACCAGAAGCTTTAGGTCTTCAGGTAGCTCGCAATCAAAGACAATGCTTGGTATGCGGTCAGTCTCGCCAAAGTTAAACAGTACCAGCGGGCGGATCAGATCGTCGCGCAGGGTGTTGGCCAGAGACACGCAATCGGCATAGGTGAGATCATGGCGCACCTCGTTGTGCGTTTTGCTCTGGGCGTATGAACCGCCACCGCTGTCGGAGGTCAGCGTCTGTCCGAGGATCGCCTTGCTGGTTTGCTCATCGCAGTAACGAGCCAGCCGCTCATATACATCCACCGACGTGGTCTTGTTGGCCTCGATGAACTGAATAGCCGCAGTGGTGGGAATCATTCCGGCAGCGTCGGAACCCAGCCGAATCAGCGCCTCCATGAGCTTGTTTTTATCATCTTCCGACGCGTTTGCGTCGTACTTGCCGAGACGCAGCGGCATGCCGTAGACCTCGGCGAACGCCACCCAGTCCTTGACCGAGTAGTTTTTAAACAGGTACATCCATGCGCAAACACGGAGGACACCGGCGCGGGCCGGATGCCCGCTGCGCGCCTTATATTGATGCAAGATAAATTTGTTGGGTACCAGCGGCATGCCCTGTGGCTGGTCGTTGGTAATCAACCGGAGCTCATCATCGTTATCCCAGAACAGCAGCTTCTGGTGTATCGGATGTACCGAGCCGACCGTGACCGCGCCATTTTTGTACTGCCAGACGATTTCAGAGATAGCGACACCCTTGCCGATGGCGTCGAGTAGATCAAGCAGGATGGCGTCAAAATTGCGGAGTGCCTGCAGCTGCTCTTGTACAAAGTCCGCGATCTGTTTATCCTGCGGGTCATCGCTAAACGAAACAACCTCCCAGTCCAAACCGGTGACGGCATTTTTTCGCGTCTGCAACTGTGAAAAAAGATGTGGGTCTTTTTCTTCCATCTCTTCAAACAGCTGCATCTGGCGGTTGACGTCGCCGTCATCAGCCTCTCGGAATATCTGCGCCAGCCGTCTGGGGTCGAGGCCGTTTGATGGATAATCGGAGTAGCGGCTGTACTTGGGCGCTGCCGCGATCCGGCCTAGTTGGGGCCTGACGGCACGCACATTTAACTTTTTCAAAGCCGTTCCTCCTTTCAATATGCGCCGCTTCTAAAGCGTGCGCCGCGGTGCTGCACCGAGTAGTATTCGGTGGTCATGCCCACGTTGCAGTTAATTGCCAGCCTTACAGCCATTTCAAGGCCGTCCGGGCCGTCATCGTTTTTGCCGTGTGGGTATTCCAGCATCTGCGTAATCAGTGCTTTGTGGCGGTGGGAAAATTTGATATAGCGGTTTTTAATCAGCGGAGCCAGCGATCCGATGCGGATATCCTTGCTTTGGCGGTTGTTGATCTCCTCGATCGCCAGATGCTCACCGGACGCTAACGCCCGCTTTGCCAAGATTTGTGAGAAAAAATACTGGAACTGTACGGTCTCAACGCCGTAACGGTAATACGCTTTATGAAAGTCTCGTTTGGCACGGCGCTGCATTTCAATCGCATCGTCGATGATGACGTCTGGGGTGCGTCGCTCAGTTGAGCCTTCCACCACATAGATATAACCGGTGCGGATGTTCTTGGCGACGCCGATCAGCGAGCTGGTGTCAGCGTTCTTGTCCTTGCCCAGCGACGGATCGTTGGCGGCGAAAAGCACAAACTCTGGCGACGCGAAGTCGGGCGGATCATCATCATAGTAGTCCAGCCACTCCTCTTGGATCAGGCAGCTGTCCGGGTCAACGGGGTTATTCTGCAGCTCGGAATTAAAGGATGCCTCGCCCTCGGACACCTTCATGACCATAAGCTTGTAGTAGCTCATTTTTTCGGGCCACAGTACCTGCGTGCCTTCCAACATCGCCTCGCGATTTTCTTCAAAGAATGCCGCAGCGTCTTCCTTATGACGCGGATTTTCCAGCGCCGTGAAGATAAGCGTCCACGCATCCCACAGCTTGGGGTTTTTGGATTCGCTAATAATGGCGCGATATATCACCGATTCATAGTCCGGATTGTGCAGCACCTTCGACAACAATGAATCAAAGTGCAGGATGGTGCCGATATACACGATATCGGTGTAGGTGTCACCAGCCTTTGACACAGCTTTTTTAAACCAGTTATCCAGCTTTTTACGCTGTTCCGGGGTTTGGACATTCTCATCGTTCTCGATATCATCGAGGGTTATGAGATCAGGTCGCCAGTTGCGGTGGCGGCGGCCACGGATTTTCTTGCCGCTGCCGATTGCCTCAATTTTGACATCCGTGGAAGTCACGATGACCGACGCCGTCCAAACCTTGTCGCCGCATAAGTTGCCGAAATCCTCTGCAATGCGGGTGTTTTCCTCCAACTCCGTTTTGATATCGGCCAAAAAGCCCTGTGCCTGCTCGCTGCTGTCCGAGAGGATCAGCAGATAATGCTTGTAACCGTACAGTGTTGCATGCAAATTGTCCTTAAATGTAAACGAGGTGGATTTGGCGTGTCCGCGGGGCGCGGCGATTGCGCGCTTGCAGCCCTCTTTCTTGTTAATAGTTTCGGCTGAGGTCAATGCGTTTTGCCCCTTCAGCACGCCTTGCATCCAGATCGCATCCAGCTCCCCATGGAAAGCAGGGGAAGGACGAACAAAATAGTGTGGCAGATACGCTCTGCCGAAGTATTCCAAGTCGATGGCACCCAGCCTGCGGCGCAGGCCGTGCTTGCCGGTGATGGGAACGCCCGCGCGATAATCGCGCTGCAGCTCCCGACGCAGCTCCGGCCACGTATCAGACCGAGCCACATATTGCTCGAACAGCTCGCGCTGGTATTTGGCCTCATCCAGCAGCTGCTGGTCGTTGGAAAGGACGCCGATATATTCATTAAGATTGATAGCCATCAGCCGTCCTCCTTCAGAATCGCCTCCTTGGCGTCGATGAGCAGCTCTCGCATGCGCTGCGCCAGTTCGGGCGTCGCCTTGATGGTTTGAAGCATCTGCTCCTCCAGCCCGGCAAATGCCAGCTCAATTTTGCGCTTGGTATCCAGCTTGAGCTTTTTGTCGGCGATCTCCACCCGGCGCAGCTGGGCCAGCAACCGCCCGGCCTTATCGAGCGGCATTTCGAGGTAGTCCTCCTCGGCGGTGCTCATGCGCTGCATCAAGCCGTCCATCATGAGGGCGGTGGACGCCTTGCCGGTATCCAGCTCCGGATGGCGTTCCAGTGTTTCTAAGATCACTTTGGTTTTTGCAAGGTTTTCGTTGACGCGGCTGGCGGCCTCATTGACGCGGATGGCATACCGTCCTACAGCGGAGCGGCTGATGTCATACCCTTTTTCAAAGAGCCACCGGCAGATGTCGGTGTAGGTGTAGCCCACGTCCGAGACCATTGCGTCAACCTGCTGCTTGACTTCCTGCGGCAGTGCTTCAATCTTGCTGTTGATGCGTGTCTTGCGGCGCTTTGCCATTAAACATCAACTCCATCATCCTCGATGGTGCCCTCCACTAAATCAATGCCTTTTCGGGTCAGGCGGATCACGCCATCCTTGATGTAGACGGTGTAGGCGGTGAGCTTTGGTGTATCGAATTGAATGTAACCGGCCTCCTGCAGATAAGCGAGGTGCTTGCTGATATCCGGAGAAATAATCATGCTGGAGGCCAGAAGCGCGTTGACAATTTGCCTGACATATAACCGGTACTGTGTGCCCTTGACCAGCGACCGCAGGATGTAGCCCCGGATCGCCTTGTTCTGGGTGGCCGCTGTTTCAAAATCGTAATCATTCACCGGGTATTACCCTCCATTTCCTTTGTGTTTATAAAGAAGCTGATCCAGCTTGGTATCGACATTATTCATTACCCGCAGGAAATCCTCACGCAGGACATATACCAGCGGAAGATCCGCCTTGAGCGCTGCCAACTCCTTTTGCAGTTCGTCGCGCTTAGCGTCAACCTGCTCCACACGGTCGCTAAGCTTCTTCATCCCGGCGTCAATCCGGTCGGACTGCTTTTTCCAAAAGTAGGTGATAGCACCAATCATGCCGGTGATGAGCAGCTGAAAGCCCCAAGTCATCCATGCCTCCATAGCCTCACCCCGCGGTGGCGGTCGGTGCGGATTTAAGCGCCAGCACCTTCGACTCCACGACCGATTTCACATACTCCTCCAGATTGATACCGGCATCAACCAGCGCCTGCTTATAATCATCCGAGAGGTTTTTGATCACTGTCTCACGGGCTTCAAGCCCCAGTGCCACCAGCTGTGCGCGGTAATCTTTATCGGTATCTGTGCTGGTCTTGGCAAGCTCACGGAGCGAGGCGGCGACGGTTTGTTCAATACATTCAACCGTCTTGGTCGCCAGCTTTTCGACACGGGCAAGAGCGTCATTGATGAGGTCGCGGGTGGCGGCATCATCGATAGCAAGCGCCTCGGTGGACAGCTTGGCGGTGTAGGCCGTAATCATCGACACAGCCTTTGCGGCCAGCAGGGACAGCAGCGCACATAGGATGGTTGCACCGGCTTGGGTTGCGGTAGTCATAACTTCGTTCATTTACAGGACATCCTTTCGCAAGTTATTTGGCAAAATAATAAGGAGCAGGTCTTTGACCTGCTCCTATGGTACCAATTTACTTTTGAAGTCTCTAGCTGAACTACTTCAAGAACTTTCAAATAGACTGCACTGGCTTTCATCAATGTTATTACCCGCCAGTATCTCATAGACCCACCGCTCTGTGACACCGTATTTGATGGCCAGCTTCTTGTGGTTGCTGCCGTTAAACTCCTCTCTGATCCGCTTGTTTCGGATTTCGGCCAGCACCGTGTCCAGCTTTGGGAAATAGAATCCGACGCCCTGCACAACCTCGGCCATCCGAATGGTGTTCTCAATGCCGATCACCCGCGCGATCCGCTGGTATGCGTCCGGCAGTATCTCAATCTTGATGTCCTTGATCCAGTCGCCCGTAATCATCCCGCGGCCTCCTTCCTGCGGTGCATTTGCTTGAGGGCTTCAATAACCTTGCTGGCCTGTTCACCCGACAGCCACTCCACCGCCACAACCTTCCATCGCTTACGCAAAAACGCTTGAAGCCGTTCTGGTTCCTCAGCCCAGCCGAGCAGTTTCTCATACTCCCGGATGCGATACAGCTGCTGATCGGATGCCCGGCTGGGGTTTTTCGTGGCATCCAGCTGCTTGTCCTTGTGCTGCATCATGGTGTAGCACACGTCGTTGATCTCGCGTTGGGTGAACTTTTTCAGGCTGTCTTTGCCGATTAGGCCGTAGGCCATCGCCTTAGTGTCCTCCGGTGATAGGCCCAGCGCCTTTCCCAGACCAAAAATGGTGCTGATGGTATATGCCTTATTTTTTGTTGCCACAAAATCTCCTCCTTATTTTCTCCAGCAATCCCACCCCCGACATGGTTGGATGCGCTGTGCGTAGGGCAGGCCGTCCGACTTATGTATGTACAACGATTTTCCAAATAGCCTGCAAAATCCGTTCGTTCGTGTACCGCACGCTTCAAGCTCCAAAAACCGGCAGAGCGGATCACACAACGGCTGCCGTTCTCGCCCCATGCCACACCGCCTATTCCACTGAGGCGTTTAGCGCGGCGCGGTCAATCTCATAGCCAAACTCATCGGATTGCTTCACATAAGCACCCGCCTGCAAAATCTGTTCGGTGGGCAACCGCTTGACCGCCTCCTTGTTGATCGATTCCTTGACGATGATGCAGTCGTTGAGCCCCAGCTCACGCAGTCTGCGCAGTACGTCGGCGGCGTGCGGGATCATAAGCTTGCTCGATAGCCGATAGCCTACCTTGCCAAACGTCAGCAGCTTGTTCTTTCCTCCCAGCTCAGCGCGGTGATTATCCACAAACTCTTTGATGTGCTGTTCCAGCACCTTAACCTTTTCGCGCATCGGGCGGGTCATGAGCTCGGTGTTGTCTTTGACCTCATTGATCTGCCGGTTCATTTCAATCTCCTGCTCATCAATGAGGTTCTGGCACTCGGCAATCTGCCGCAGCGCACCGTCAACCTCCTGCCAGCTGCTGAGTGCGGGCTCGCTCTTTACTTTCTGTCTTGCCATGTTAAAAATCCTCCTTAACCGGTTCTAAAAATTCTGTCGCAAAGCCGCCGCCTTTACCTTTGAGCAGCACCACCTGAGTGCCGCATACCATCCATGGCGTTGACCGTGTTTCCCAAACCTTGTCCGGGTACAGCATAGCCTCGGCACAGCACACCATGCGCACCTTGGTACCGATAGGCCAGTTTACAAGATGTTGGCTATCTCCCATTTTGTAACGCCTCCTGATAGTCATGGGCCAGTCGCTTGTACTCTTTGTGGGTGACCTCCTGCATCCTGACCCCGAAGTTTTTGCTCATCTGCTCCTCGGTCGCACTGGCAGCCGGTGAGCCCGGCTCCAGCAATAGCGCCACGGCGGTGCGGGTATCGGGCATGTTGAAATATCTGATCATCCGGGCCGCCTATTCCATCACCACGCCGGTGATCCTGCCGCCCTGTGCGACAAACCCGACGCCGTACTGCCGAGCAATCTGGTCGAGCGTCTCAACCGATTCGCCCTGTGCAAAGTCCACCAGCAGTCCGGCGATATAGTTCCAGATCAGCGCCGCCGTCTCGGCTGAGCTATCCGCGCCGCTGTGTGCGCCGTTGACCGCGCGCCCGATCATATCCTTGATGCTCATATGTAATCCTCCTTGCCGTTTACCGGCTCATATATTTTGGCAAAAGCCTTTGCTTTGCACGGGTAAATTTCGCCGCTTGCACCCTGTATGATGTAGTCGCCTCTGTTTGCGACGACCAGCCCGTCCCGTGTGACGATGTGGCAATAGGTCTTGTGTGTAACGATGACGCCTGTGCCGACTGCCTCTGTAAACCATTTAGGTATCCGATTGGGCGGATCGACTCGGTAACGGTATGCCGACAAGATGATCGGCTTTCTGCGGTATTGCATCGTTGCCCTCCTTGATGTTATTTAGCGGCCTGTTCTGCCAACTGCGCAGCAGCCATCTTAAGGCCAATTAGATAGGCTATAAACCAGAACGAATAAATGTTGCCGCAGTCGTAAAGCCACTCGCACGCATCAGGGTTTATATCAGACCAACCGTCGTGAGTATTAAGCCAGAAAGCCCAATTGTCAGGACTGTTGCAGTCTTTGGGCGCATCTAAAAGCTCTTGGTAATAATCGCGCTCTTCATCGCCCCATTCCTCTTGACTATCGCCAAAATAATACTTGATGCTCTCAATGGCTTTTTCTTCGCTGAAATCATAGTCCTCGCCGCGCTTTATTGCCTGCAACTTCTCGTGAAAATAATCAAACGACACATCTTTAAAGCTATTTACAGTCGCTTTCCAAGTGAGGCAAAACACCGCTTCGCCCAAATCCCCGGTTATGTAAAGTCTGCCGCCATCCATGACATAACGGATGGCATAGCAATTAGTGTTCGGACGCGACCATTGCAAAATAGATATCCCGTTCCCGCACTCGGTTAAAGTGGCCTTGTGGTTTTTAAAGGCTTCTTTGACTCGCGCAACGGTTTCTTTCGTGTATTTGTCCATTACCGTTAACTCTCCTATAAATTACATTATTTCGCCACTATTCACCGGCCACCCGTCCGTGCCCAGCGGCGGGTACCCAAGACGATCGCGGTAAACATTGGCGGCACGTATCAGCTGCTGCAGGACTTCTGCGTGACCAAGATTGTCTATGGCAGGTTGTTTGCGTATCGTCTCTGCTGCCACTTGCAGCGCGTGCATGTCGATACTGTCCATCTTCTGGGCAATGTTTTCCGGCAGTTGGTTGGCCAGCTGGAAAAGCCATGTGATGCAATAGTCGACCGCCACTTGGGTGCGCCTTTTCTTAGGCTCTGGGGGCAGCGCCAGCAGCTCTCGCTCATGATAAATCATCCCTTGCAGGACACTCAGAATTTCAAAGTCGCTCATGCCCTGTACCTATAGCATCATCATACTGCTGGCCTGTTCGATCATCTTAAGCGTGATAACCCCGCTGCCCTCATCCTTCAGGATGCGAAACACGTTGGAAAGCGTGCGGTCGAGCAGACGGAAACATCCGGTCTGCGAATTGCAGGCTCTGGCCTTCAGCTCCAGCATGGCATCGTCGGCGATGTCAAAGCCGTTTAAGAAGCCCTCGACCTCCGAGGGAGCAAGACCGTTGAGCCGCGCATAAAACTCCACCCGGTTTGCCATGCGTTCCAGATAACCCTTGACCTGCGCCTCCAGCTTGGGCTCCCCGGCCATGACGATTCCGACGCTGCTCTTGTCAAAGATGGCGCGGAGCACCTCCATCTTTTTCTGTGTGTACTTGCTGATGAGCTTGTCCGCTTCATCGATGATCAGCAGATACCCTTGATTGATGTCGAAAAAATGCCGGATGCCCTTTGTTCTGCGCCAGATGGTGCCGTATCCGCTCGGGATGCCCAGCGCCTCCTCAATAGCCTCCACCAGATCGCGGCTGCTCATCGTGTCGTCACACTCGACATAGGCGACGCGGGGCAGCTTGGCGTACTCCCGCAGCGTGTGGGTCTTGCCGTAGCCGGAGCGCCCAACAACCAGTCCCATGCCGACAAACTCTTGGCAGGATTGGCACACACCCAGCACGGCCTTCGCGTCGCGGCTGCCGTAAAACTGCGGGCGCTTGGTAGCTGCTGGTTTGGTAACTGGTACGGTCACCTGATTCTGCACACCGGTATGCTTGGTCAGGTATTTTTCCAGCTTGGCCTCCAGCTCGATGGGGTCGCTGTCATACTTGCCGTTTATGTAACGGGATACCGTGGTGCGGGAATAAGCGATTTCGCGCGCGATATCTGCTACGCTGGCACCGCTCTTGTCCTGAAAATTTTTAAGCCGCTTCGCGAGGGGCAGGGCTCCTGTGTTGCTGGTGCTGATTGCCGTTTTAACTTCCATGATGTTTTCCTCCTATTCGTTGATGGCCCGCAGACGCGCAAGCACGTCGTCTGCCTTTTTGTCAAAAAACCTGTCATCGGTTTGCTTGTGTTTTGTCTGGCGCTTAGCCGCCATCTCGCCACGGTATTCCTTATCCTGCGGCAGCGCGATTACCTTGGGTTGTGGCGCGTGCCCGATCATGAGATCAAGCTTACCGGCGACACAGGGGGCGCGGCCCGCCTCGACGCGCTGCTCATACGGCGTGACAAAATCGTTCCAGATGTCCCGCGTCTCGGCAAGCTGCCGGTTCTTTTTGCGGTGCAGCTCCTCCAGCGCCAATTGTGATACCCTGCCGCCAAACTCCAACAGCTCCTGAGCGACGGCCTCGCAGATTTTCTTGCCGTGTTTGTCGTACACATAAAGCTTGGTGACATCGTCCATATCCCACTTGACGCCCACGGTCTGACCCTCATAGTGGCAGAGCTCATAGTGGCTGTAGAGGGTTTTAAACTTGGTGATGCCCTGCGACCTAACCAGCGCGGTGTCCGCTTTCATGAGAAGCATGGCGGCGTACTCGCGCGGGGGCGCGGCCTTTTCGTAGCGCGGCGCGTTCTGAAATACTTCAAGGGGCGTGATCCACTTTTCTCCGGCGTCCTTCAGACCGCGGTGCGGCTTGACGTGGTACTCATTGTCGAGGAACGCCTGAAAGCTATCGTAAAATTCTTCGAGCGTCAGCAGCTCACCGCGTTCCAGCATGCCCTGTATGTCCTTCTTGCGCTTGGCATCAGTTCGGGAGGCGGTCAGGGTGCCGACATAGGACTTGTATCGACGTGAGTGCTTCAAGCAAAAGGTTTTGAACGCGCGTTCAATCGGCTTATCCCACGGCTGATAGGGCAGCGACCTGTCCCACTCCTGTGCGCCGAGCGACCGGAAGAAGCCTTTTGTTTCAGAATCCATGGCCACCGGCTCCATCGCGCGCTTGCTGCGGTCTTGGCCGAGGTTTTCCTTGGCGGTAAAATCCTTGCCGTTGTCGGTGTGCATGTACTTGGGCACACCGCCCAGCGGCGAGTAAACCATCTTAACCACCGATTCCTTGACCACCTGCGCGTTGGAGTGTTCGCACACCACCGCACCCAGAATGCACCGGCTTTTCATTTCCTCCCACGCGACCACCACGGGGCGTATGGCCTTGACCTTGCCGTTCGGCGCTTTGTAGCTGACCCAGAGGTCAAACGTGTGCGCGTCGGCCACCACATACTCCATGACTTCCAGCGTCGTGGCGTCGCGCTTGCATTTAAGCTGCTTGCGGTTTTTCCACTCCCGCAGGCCATTGGCGGCAAGATACCGCGCACTCTCGGCCCCGCGCTGATCCATAAGATAGTTCACATATCTTGCCACCGTCTGGTACGAGGGGTAATTCTCCCAGCCCTGTTGGACGGCGCGCTTTTCAAAGTCCTCATAGAGCATCTGCACAGTGCCAAGGTTATTCGCAAAATCCTTATTAAACCAGACGTTCTGGATAAATGCCTTTTGCTCATCCGTCAGGCTGGGGAAATCCCCCTTGTCGCGGGGCTTTCGGCAAAGGCTCAGCGCCCGGAAGTAGTCGCGGCCTTTGCCGTCCTCGCGTTCCAACCGCAGCGCCCATGCTGTGGCCTCCAGTATGTTTTCGGTGTAGCGGTACAGCGTGCGCTGTGAGATACCCAGCTCTACGGCATAGCGGTTTGCATACCGGGTGCGCTCTGCGTCGCTGTATTCGATAAACGCCTGCACCTGGCGCGCCAGCTCGACGGCCTCATAATAGGCTTTTTTGTTCTGCTCAATGTACTGGTTCAAATCCGCGCCCACATACCACGGCGGCTCCTTGGCACGCCGGTCGATGACGGACGCGCCAGCGTCTATTTTCTGCGCGGCCCGGTGCGCCTTGCGCGCCTTGGCGCTTAAACACGATACTGCAATCATGACCTGTTCCTTCCCGCCGCCCTCGCGCGGCTGCGTCTTGATGCTGTAGGCGGCGGGGCTGCGTTGAATACGCTTTTTCATAGTTTCATATATGACGCCCTCAAGCGCTGCTGCCGTCTCCAGTGTGATATATGTCTCTGGCACGGTTGTCCCTCCCTTCTGTCTAGGCTGCTATGAGCTTCTGAACCTTATGGGGGTCGAGCTCCAGCGCGGCGATAATGGCCGGGATATATTTATCTCCGGAACGCGCGCCGTATAGGATGAAGCTGAGATACTGCGGCGAGGTGCCCACCCGTGCGGCGAGCTGCCCCTTTGACATGTCCCGGTCTGTAAGCGCCTTGGCGACATACTTCCCGAACGGTGTAAGTCTGCCGGGTTTCTTTTCCATTGCGCGCCCTCCTTTCTGCGGTGGTGATGGTTGTGATTTTGGTAAACTGTGGTAGAATAATGGTGGGTATCATTATTTAAAAAGGGGTGTAGCTATGTCTAAGTATGCGGACGACTTTTTGCTGGATTTTAAAATCAACGTCAACGATCTTGCGGACGGCCATTCTCAGGCTCTTTTTCTTAGATGCACAGATCTCGCCACGCATCCAGATGGAACTTTCACTGAAGCCGACATTTCAATCTTGAGCCGCCTTGCACAAGAAGCCTACTACCAAGCTCTCGACACAATGGTTGAGGCTCTTCGCGTCACAATCCTCGGCGACGACGATCAATGAGAATATCTTCCGGTTTGTAAGGGGTCGCCTGCTTGTCAGGCGATCCCTTCGTGCTGGCTGCATCCCGGCGATGACGCTCAGCGCGCTTGTTCACCGGCTGGTGGGGGTCTTCTTGCACAGCCGGGAAAAAGCCTAGGTCGTCCATGACCGCCAGCAGCTTATCCGTGTACCCGATGATGCCCTCATAGTTGAGCCAGCTGTCTAAAAGTTCCAGCGCCGAATACTGTTCGCGCGCCTCTTCGATGCTGGAAAAGTTCTCGCCGGAATTCTCGTTGATTATCTCTAAAAGTGTCATGTTGCTTGCCTTCCTTTCTGCCCTTTAACCGAGCGTCGCCGGGATGACTTTGACCCGGTAGCCTACCGGGTTTCTTTTCCATTGCGCGCCCTCACTTCTTTGGTGTAAACTTTTGGATTATAGGATTGTTCTGGTTTCCAATGCGTACATATTGGTTCCCTTAGATAAACTGTTTCTGCCTGTCAGCAAAGTGTAGCCGGAATGACTTTGACCCGGTCGGTGTGCTTATGTATGACGATAAGCTCCCCGTCCGGCTTCTGCCGGATGACAAGCCAGTTCTCCGGCGAGAGACCGGCTTGTCCAAACCTTATCTTTTGCTTTCGTGTTGGCCGTTTTCCGTGCCGCATTAAAATCATCTCCTTAATATTCCAATTCCCTTGTTTTTGTGATATGCTTGATTTAGTTTTTTATCTAGCTTCAATTATAATCTCCGTTTGGCTACTTGTCAATAGACAAACGGAGATTGTTTGTAAGGAGGGCCATATGTCAATAGTCGAACGCCTTGAGGCAGTTATTAAGAAGCGCGGTTCCAATTTTAAGCGTGTTGAACGCGAATGTGGGCTTGGAAATGGTACAATAAAACGATGGGAGACACAAAGTCCAAGGTTAGATAAGCTAGTAAAAGTCTCCGAATATCTACAGGTATCGCTAGATGCGCTTGTCTTTGGCGGTAGCGAATCGGAGACTATCAACACTGAGGCAGAGGACGATTCAACATCTCAGCCTCGCTTTGAGGTTTATTGTGATGGCGTTCCGCTGACTGAGACCGAGGCCGATTTAGTGGCGATGTTTCGGTTCCTTGATGGAAAAAGCAGGGAATACGCCTTTGACTCCGTGACCATGCTTTACGAAAAAGCGACAGGGGAAAAGGGGTCTACATACTCAACATATACCGACACCAGCGAAGAGCAAAAAAGCGCCTCCGATGACGATGATAATAC
>DATMYZ010000414.1:0-3217 GCA_035560675.1 Clostridia bacterium | reverse complement strand
TTCTTGGACCGTTGCAAGTTGGCGCCCAGCGTTATTTTCTGGAATCAACTCAAATGCGCTTTCAGCTTGAGAATATTACACACGGATTCATCGGTGGGCGATACACCAACGTTGTAACGACGATGCTGCTACGCGGCATTTATAACATGTTGTGATACCTTCTGCTGGTCGTTCTTGACATTATTAAATCTTATTCTTATGCAATGGTGCCCTTTTTATTGGCGGAAAACTCCAGCATTCCACCGAGTCGCGCGATTGAAATGTCCATTCAAATGACAGACGGCCACAAATGGCGCATGTTTGTGTTAGACCTTTCATTTATCGGTTGGTTTCTGCTCGGTGCGCTCCCGATCGGCATCGGTATCTTATTTGTACTGCCCTATTACGACACCACCCAAGCGCAACTTTATGTCGCGTTACGTGCGATTGCACTAGACCGAAGGTTTATTGAGCTCTCGCAATTAAATGGTTGCTAAAAAAGAACGTAAAAAGCCTGCTACTACTTGGCCTTGTCAAGTGATAGCAGGCTTTTACGTTTTCTATTTGATTTTTCGGCATTCAAGGTAATAGCGCTTGTCACGTGCTTCGCCCATCGAAAAGCTCTTGCGCACAAACGCGCCGTTTTTTCGCACCACCTCAAAAAGAGAATCGCGGTCGAATGGTGGAAAAACAATAGCCAGCCTGTCGGGCTTATCACCCAGCGCACGGCATTCCTGCTCGCCATGAACATATTCGAGCTCTGCCTCGGGATGGCCTTTAAGCCATTCATCCAGCTTAGGCTGCAAGACTTGAGCATCTGGCGGATTCGCTGCGTCAAAGCCCAACTCACGTTGAACAGCAGCAGGATCTACATGGTAAAGCAGGCGATGAATTGACTCAAACTTTAAAGCCGGATCATACAGATTGACCAACTCGGCTAGCGCATAGCGGGCGGGGTGGTTCTCGCACGCCTCAGGCGAAAGCGTGGGCTTAAGGGCCTCCCAACAGGCTTTAGCCGCCGCAAAGGAATGGTTTCCATCCCCCATTGCAAACAAAAAATTGTCGCCCTGCGATTTAAGCCCCTTTAAGATATGCGCAATCTCCATAATTAGCGTCGGGGAATCAACGCGGTAGCCCGTACTGTGCCCGCCGCCCTTCATCAACGTAAAGTCATACAGGCATTCCAACGCATCTGCCTGATCGGCCAAAAGTGTCATCAGCCGGTTTTGTCGGTCATCGATAAGCACCATAATATGTGGCGTTTCAAGCGGTGCACCGCTGCGAATTTTTATGCGTGGTGGTAACCGCTCGACAATGGTGCCTTCGGTAGCCCGTATCATCGACTTGGCATCCTTGGCGTAGTCATATTGTTCTAAATCCAGTGCCACCACAAGTCCCTGACGGACGCCGGTGCTGGTTCTGCGGCGCAGATAGACGAAGGTCTCGCCTATACTTTCCAAAAGGCGCTTATCAAGATATCTGCGCATGGTGCGGTTGATACCGTCTATGGCGGCGTCGTTATTGTTTGAGAGATAGACCTCTGGCAGCGTGATGCGTAGTGTTGAACAGGCATCATCCACAATATCCTCCACCGCCTGCCAGTAATCGGGCTGCGCCGTAAACTGGTCGCAGGCAATGACTGAGAAACGGTGCAG
This sequence comes from Clostridia bacterium, assembly GCA_035560675.1. Lineage (GTDB taxonomy): Bacteria > Bacillota > Clostridia > Oscillospirales > Ruminococcaceae > Yanshouia. Next base: position 1,583 of record DATMYZ010000414.1, on the reverse strand, counting down.
GTCAATGCCGTAAGCCGGCAAAAGTATGTTGGGCAGCGACACGCCAACCTCTGCCAAAGCCTGTTTACATAGTTCCATAATGCGTAAAGCCCCTTTCTATAAATGCAATCGACCCCCTGTCGGATAACACGGCAGAGGGTCTCATCGTTCTGCCTGTTAAGACAGAACGCGCACCTTAATCACACCTTTAATGGCGCAAAGCTTCTCAAGGCAAGCCGCATCTGGCTGACTTGCAAGATCGAGCATGGTATAAGCCCACTCACCGCGGCTGGAATTGACCATATGCTCAATGTTATGCCCGGCCTCAGCCAATACGGCAGTCATCTGTCCGACCATGTTCTTAATGTTGCGGTTTATCACCGCCACGCGATAACCGCCTGTACGCGGCATCTCACAGTAAGGCAGATTGACGGAATTAATAATGTTACCATCCTCAAGATAGCTGCGCAGCTGCTGTGCCGCCATCTGAGCGCAGTTTTCTTCCGATTCGGGAGTAGAAGCGCCAAGATGCGGGGTAGCAATCACGCCCTTGACCCCAAGCACTGTATCATTTGGAAAATCGGTGACATAATGACGCAGATGCCCAGATTCCAACGCGTTTACCAGCCCCGCATCATCCACCAGCCCTCCGCGGGCAAAGTTTAACAGCACCGAGCCGGGCTTCATAGCAGCCAGCTCAGCCGTGCCGACCATACTGCGCGTCTTATCGCTAAGCGGCAGATGCAGAGTAATATAATCGCAGTTTGCAAAAATCTCGCTTAGATTTTTCACATGAATAATCGAGCGAGTCAGGTTCCATGCTGCCTCTACCGAAAGATAGGGGTCATAACCCATAACCTGCATGCCAAGGCCTTTGTCTGCGGCGTTTGCCACCATGACACCGATGGCACCAAGACCGATTACGCCGAGTTTTTTACCAGCCAACTCAGGGCCCACAAACTGCTTCTTTCCCCTTTCAACTAGCTTTTCAATATCTTCAGGCTTTTCAGAGTGAATCTGTTCAAGCCACTGTACGCCAGAAACAACCTGCCGACCGGATAATAGCATACCGCAAATGACCAGCTCTTTAACTGCGTTGGCATTGGCACCCGGAGTGTTGAACACAACGATACCCTGCTCGGTGCAGCGATCAACTGGAATGTTGTTATATCCGGCTCCGGCCCTTGCAATGGCGAGAAGGTTATGGGGCAGTTCGGCATCCTGCATATCGGCCGAACGTACCAGCACGGCATCGTACTGCTCTGCGCAATCGGTTACAGTATATTTTTCGCCGCTCAATTCCTGAAAAATCACATTCGAAATTTTGTTTAAGGTCTTTATGGTAAACATATTCATGTCGTCTCCCTTTAATGGCTCATTTGTGTATAAATACGGTATTAATTGCATTTTGATATTGATTGCACGGCGTGTAGCAACTCGTTATAAACGTCAAGATCGATAGCATGCATCCAGAGCATAACACCCGGTGTTAATACCGCCAAAATACCTGAATACGAACTTACAGGTGGGCGAAAAAAACCAGGTTGTCATTTTGCAAGTACAATACGCACGTTCCATTGCCAACAATCCCCCTGCTCTTATAT
>DATMYZ010000413.1:0-3441 GCA_035560675.1 Clostridia bacterium | reverse complement strand
GCAATGACGTTTTGTGGCATAAAATAAGCTGTGGGGTGAAGAAAATGTTTCGTTTTAATGGATTTACACAAAAAGCAAACGATGCTATTAATCTTGCAATCGCACAAGCTTCCGCGCTGGGGCACACCTATATTGGCAGTGAGCACCTGTTGCTGGGGCTGGTGTGTGCCGAAGGTTCGGCCGCCAGCGTTGCTCTAACCTCCAGGGGAGTCAATGCGCAGGATATCACCGAGCTGTTGGTCCGCACGGTGGGGAGGGCCCCTCAGTCCGTGCTTAATTCTGATGATATAACGCCTTGCTGTAAAAGAATTTTTGAAACAGCAGTCTGCACGGCGCACGACTATCACTCGCAAACCGTAGGAACCGAGCATTTGCTGATTTCTCTGCTGCGAGAGCCACAAAGCAGTGGGGTTGCGCTTCTAAAGGAGCTGGGACTGGACACCGCTGCCTTGTATAAAGCGATGTGCGATGTGGCGGGTGCCGTTGGTATGATTGGCGAGAAGGCCAACCGTGCGGGCGTTCAGCGGACGACGAAACCGCAACCCAAGACTCAAACGCTTGATAAATTCTCACGTGATCTGACCCAAATGGCCAGAGAGCGCAAGCTTGATCCGGTCATCGGGCGGGATACGGAGATTGACCGTGTCATCCGCATTCTCTGCCGACGCGGGAAAAACAACCCCTGCCTGATCGGCGAGGCCGGCGTGGGTAAAACCGCCGTCGTAGAAGGGTTGGCGCAGCGCATCGCCATGGGGGAGGCTCCGTTTGAACTCAGCGAAAAGCGACTGGTCTCGCTCGATTTGACTGCTGTTTTGGCGGGGACGAAATACCGTGGCGATTTTGAAGAGCGTATTAAAGCCATTATCAATGAGGTGTCGACGGCGGGCAGCATTATTCTGTTCATCGACGAAATTCACAATATGATGGGCATCGGTGCGGCAGAAGGTGCTGTGGATGCGGCTAATATTCTTAAACCGCAGTTGGCCCGCGGGGAGCTTCAGGTCATTGGTGCGACAACCTTTGAGGAATATCGCAAGCATATCGAAAAAGATTCGGCGCTTGAGCGGCGTTTTCAAAGCGTCATTGTCAAGGAACCTAATGAGCAGCAGGCCGTAGAAATTTTAAAGGGTCTGCGCGAGCGGTATGAAACGCACCACCGTCTCAAAATAACGGACGACGCGCTGGAATCTGCCGTGCATCTTTCAGCGCGGTATATTCCCGACCGCTTTTTACCGGACAAGGCGATTGACCTCATCGACGAGGCAGCTGCCTGTGTCAAGCTTAAAAGCTTTGCAGATAGCGAATATGACGACAGCGAGGTCGTTACCAAGCTTAAAATAGCGCGCCGCCGCAAAGAAGAAGCGCTCTCCTGCTGCGACTTTGAGCTGGCGGCAACCCTGCGCCGACAAGAGTACGAACTCCAGAGCAAAACCGCCGAAAAACGCAGCAAAACTAAAGGTGTGCTGGCGGTTTGCCAACAGGATATTGCCGATTTAATCTCGCAGACGACCGGCATTGATATTTCGTCACTGACGGGCGAAGAAACTGAACGGCTGATCTCGCTTGAGGAACGGCTGGGTGCGATGGTCATTGGCCAGCGTGAAGCTGTGCGAGCAGTTTCTAAGGCAATCCGTCGGGGCCGTGTGGGTTTAAGTGACCCCAATCGGCCCGTGGGCTCGTTTTTATTCCTGGGCCCCACCGGTGTAGGCAAAACTGAACTTTGCCGGGCTCTGAGCACCATTTTGTTTGGTTCCTCCGATGCCATGCTGCGGCTGGATATGTCGGAATATATGGAGAAGCAATCAGTGGCAAAGCTGATTGGATCGCCGCCTGGCTATGTCGGCTATGACGACGGGGGGCAGCTTACCGAGCGCATCCGACGCAAGCCTTATTCGGTGGTGCTGTTTGATGAAGTGGAAAAGGCCCACCCTGACGTATTACACGTCCTGCTGCAACTGCTGGAGGATGGCCGTCTGACCGATGCGCACGGACGCACTTGCAGCTTTAAAAACGCTGTAATTGTCATGACCTCCAATATCGGCGCACGAAAAATTACCGATAGAAAGTCGATGGGTTTTGCGCCCTCAGAACAGACCAACAGCGATGCAGCAATTAAAAAAGAGGTCATGTCCGAGCTTAAAAAAATGTTTAAGCCCGAGTTGATCAACCGTATTGACGAAATCGTTGTCTTTAACACCCTTGGCGAGGAAGAAATGAAGAGCATCGCCAAAAAGCTGCTTAAATCGGTCAGCGAACGTATGCAGGCTATCGGTATTGAAACCGAATTCTCGCCTGATGTAATTAGCTATATCATCCGCGCAGGATTTGATCCGGATTATGGTGCGCGTCCACTGCGCCGCCAGATTCAGACCACAATTGAAGATCTGCTGGCGCAGGAGTTGTTGCTTGGGCATATTGCAGCGGGCGACAGCGTTTTGTGTCGCTGCCTGAATGAAAAAATTGAAGTGTGCAAAGTCTCATTAGCGCCTATTAAAGAACTGATGTCTTAGCCAGATAATATAAGCGCGCCGTTTTTCAGCGGCGCGCTTTCATCATTATTACTGCTCCTTGCGGAATATAGATAATGTAGTCAAATAGCTTAAAATACGGATTGTCTTTGCCGTCTATTTTGCGCCTCGCTGCATTGCTATCCTTGGCGGGCGTTAGCCCGACTTCATCCTCCGCTTTGCGAAACACAAAATACCCTCGCCAATCCTGCACCAATTCTCAAGTTGTTTGACTATATCAATCGGGAGGGATGCAGCATGTTCAGGCAGATGTGGCCGCGTAGGACTTGGCGAAATCAGGCAATTAAGATACGGTTGCTTGTGTTTGTGCTCATAATATTCGGGTTGCTTGCGGGCATTGACGCCCAGATACGACCTATGATAAAATCCATGGCGGCGTATCAGGCCAAGGTATATGCCACACGCGTCATCAACGAGGCTATTAGCGCGCAGCTGACCGGCAACGCGGTCTCTTATGATTCGCTGGTCAAAGTGACAACCGATAACAACGGTCGGGTGACGTCGGTGCAGACTGACATGGTGCGATTAAACCTACTTAAAGCGACGATGACAGACGCAGCTTCACAGCAACTGGCACTTTTGCAAAGCCAGACAATTCGCATTCCTCTGGGCACGCTACTAGGCTGGCAACTGCTTTCAGGCCGAGGCCCTAAAATAGAGTTCAAAATTGTACCGGCAGGTTTTGTGCAGTCGCAATTGAACCATCGCTTTGACTCGGCGGGCATTAACCAGACGCGTCATCAGATTGTCATGCAGCTAGATGCCAACATCATTGCGATTTTACCAGGTTACACCGCCGCCAGTGAGATTTCTAGCAGCTTGATTCTCGCAGAAACGGTCATCGTCGGTGTGTCGCCCGAGTCTTTTACGCAGGTGTTGACCAAAAACGACGATACCGCAGGACTTATTGCAG
>DATMYZ010000412.1:0-9081 GCA_035560675.1 Clostridia bacterium | reverse complement strand
GACATTATGCAGGAATGGAAACACTTTGGCGCAGATAGCTGTTGACAACCGAACGGCGTAGTGATAGTATCAAGGCAAAGCTTCATCCAGTCAAAACTTTGATGGGGAGGCCCGCAAAACGCATATTAGAGATTGGCCGTCATTGGGCTGAAAGCGGTCTTTGTGCATTTTTGCAACGGGCTACCACCCCTGAGTGCGAAATTAAGGCGGTTGCCCCAAGTTTGCCGCAGCGGCAGCGTTACAGGCCGGCAGAGTGGTATCTTTTTTGTCTCGGCGGGCAAAATGGATACAATTCGGGTGGAACCGTGGAGTTACAATTTGTATTGCTTCACCCCGTGCCGGGGTGGAGCTTTTTTGTTTTGTTAAATGATGAAAACTAAGAAAGAGAGGAATATTGTTATGGTAAAGGTTTCTTTAAAAGGCGATGTTGTCAAGGAGTTCGACAACGGTACGACCATTGCCCAGATAGCTGCTGCTCTCGGCGCGGGTCTGGCCAAGGCAGCTTGTGCAGCCAAAATAGACGGCAAGGTCTGCGACCTGCGCACTCCTGTGGGAGCTGACTGTTCAGTGGAGATTTTGACCTTTGATGATGTAGACGGTAAAAGGGCGTTCTGGCATACGGCCTCGCACGTTCTGGCGCAGGCTGTACAGAGATTATTCCCAGCGACAAAGTTTGCCATCGGTCCCGCAGTTGAAAACGGCTTCTATTACGATTTTGATGTGCCCTCTTCGTTTACAACCGAGCAACTTGCAGCAATTGAGGTCGAAATGGCTAAAATAGCCAAGGCGGATATCCCTCTTGAAAAGCTGGAGCTTGAAGTACCTGCTGCTTTGGAAAAGATGAAGGATCAGCCCTATAAGCTTGAGCTGATTAACGAGCACGCCGGCAAGGGAGAAAAGATCAGCTTCTACGTGCAAGACGATTTTGTCGACCTGTGCGCCGGCCCGCACCTGATGAGCACCGGCCCGATCAAGGCCGTCAAGCTGACCGCCTGCACGGGTGCTTACTGGCGCGGCAGCGAAAGAAACAAGATGCTTTGCCGCGTATACGGCACGGCATTTCCGAAAAAAAGCGAGCTTGAGGCCTATCTGACCGCGGTTGAAGAAGCGAAGAAGCGCGACCACAACATTATTGGCCGTCAGCTTAAATATTTTTGCACCTCCGATTACGTCGGGCAGGGCTTGCCGCACCTGATGCCCAAGGGCGCTAAGCTGTTCCAAATTTTAAACCGTTATGTGCAGGATAAAGAAGAGTACGAGTATGGCTATGTCATGACTCGTACACCGCTCATGGCAAAGTCCGACCTTTATAAGCTCTCGGGTCACTGGGATCATTATAAAGACGGCATGTTTGTGCTGGGTGACGAGGAGAAAGACAAGGAAGTATTTGCGCTGCGCCCCATGACCTGCCCGTTCCAGTATCAGGTCTATCTCAACGACATGCATTCCTACCGTGACCTGCCGATTCGTTATGGCGAAACCTCGACGTTGTTTCGCAATGAGGCATCCGGCGAGATGCACGGTCTGATCCGTGTGCGTCAATTCACGATTTCAGAAGGGCATCTGGTTCTGCGCCCTGAGCAGCTTGAGGAAGAGTTCCGTGCCTGTGTGCGCTTGATACAGGAAATTATGACCGATATCGGGCTTATTGGCGATTTAACCTATCGCCTCTCTAAGTGGGACCCCAACGACACCGAAAAATATATCGGCACCCCCGAGATGTGGAATGAGGCTGAAGGACTCATGCGCAATATCCTTAACCACATGAACATGAAGTATACCGAGGCAGTTGGCGAGGCGGCGTTCTACGGCCCCAAGCTGGACGTTCAGATGAAGAATGTGCATGGTAAAGAAGATACCCTGTGTACCGTCCAGATAGACCTTATGCTGGCCCGCCAGTTCAATATGACCTATATCGACGCCGACGGCGAAAAGAAATTCCCCTATATTATCCACCGCACTTCACTGGGCTGCTATGAACGTACCATTGCGCTGCTGCTTGAAAAGTACGCCGGCGCGCTGCCGATGTGGCTTGCGCCAGAGCAGGTCAGGGTCCTGCCGATTGGCGACAACCAGAGCGTCTATGCGAACGAGGTCTCTAAAAAGCTGCGTGCCCGTGGTCTGCGCGTGACGGTTGATGAACGCCGCGAGAAGATCGGCTATAAAATCCGCGAGGCCCAGCTCGAAAAGATTCCCTATATGCTGGTCATTGGCGATAAGGAGATTGAAGCCGGCGGTGTAGCGGTACGCTCCCGCAAGGACGGTGATAAGGGTACCATGACGGTAGAGGAATTTATTGCCTTTGCTGTTGCCGAGGTAGAAACGAAGGCAAAATAAAAAAGCATAATAGATTTATCAAGCCGCCGTTCCAAGAAATTGTTTCCTGGAACGGCGGCTTTTGCGCATAAATTTATCCAACACATGCAATATTTATAAGGGATTCCGACACTCATAAGGCGTCTATAACAAACAGTTGAAGAGAGGATTTGACGAATGAAACTTATTAAGATGCCCGTTGTCGCGGTCGCCATATTGATGCTTGCTGTTGCGATACTGCTGCCGGGCTGCCGCCAAAAGGCTGACAAAACTACTTTTTCCGCCACAATTATGCGGGTGGACGATAAGGCGATACTGGTACGTCCCGGCCAGGAGACGGGCGAATATAAAAGTGCTGATTTAATTTCGGTGGGTCTTTCAAACGCTGAAATCACTGACACGAAGGGTAGCTCGCTGGCATTTTCAGCGCTGGCGGTAGGGCTCCGGGTGGATATCACCTATGGCGGTGCTATTCTGGAAAGCTACCCCGCTCAGATTACGGATTGCACTAAGCTTGTGGCCTATGCCAGTCAGACCCAGATTCCCAATCCCATGATCGCCTTTGACACGCCGGATTTCAGATTTGTGGCAGGATTCGCGCTGGAGGGAATGCCCGACACGATACATACCGATGGCGTGTGGCTGATTTCGGGCAAGGTGGCACAGCTTGATGTTAGCACGTCCGACGGTGCCGAAGGCATGCTGAGAAGCGCCAAAAATTCGGAAGAAGATATCAGCGGTCTTTATGGCATTAGCTTTGATACGCAGGAATTTAAACGGTTCGGCGATGTAACGGCCGAAATCTCTTATACCGAAAACGGCAAGGCGCTTGCTCGTTGGCAGCGCGACGGCTACGATTTTGTTCTGTGGTTCCCCGAAATTCAAACCGACGCCTTTCTGACGGTGGCTCAATCGGTTGTCGAAGGGGTGAAAGCAGTCGAAGGGTTTTAGTCCGCCACGAATTATAATGTGAAGGAGAATGATAATGAAAAGAATTTTAACGATGATGATTGTCCTGTTGATGGTTGCAGGTCTGACCGCCTGTGCGCAGAACGTGAGCGCCCCTGTGGGCAATAGCAGTAGCTCAGATGACTCCAGCAGCAGTGTGGCTTTGCCCGGTATTGCGGCAGGAGAGCCCAGTCCTGAAAAGGGTTCCAGCACTCCTGACCAGTCTGAGATTCCGTCCACTGCTCCCTCAGAATCAACGCCGACCCCCGAAATAAAGGCCGACACCACCAGCGTTATTTTGGATATGCCATCTGAGGTCAAATTTGGTGAAACGGCTACGGCCACTATTATTAATAACAGCACCAGTGAGCTTGTCTATGGTGTGGACTATACATTTCAATATTACGTGAATGGTGGTTGGGCCAATCTAAAATATCGCGAAGGTAAAGAACGGGTGTGGATTGAAATCGCTTGCTCCACACAGCCCGGTGAAAAGGGAACACTCGATTTTGACATCAACTCAGATGAATTTACCATACCGTTGAAAGCCGGTGACTATCGCCTCGTAAAAAATATTGGTGTCAGGAACGGCGATGAGCTTTCTCCGCTTGGAATAGCGGGTACTTTTACAATTAAATAATGTAGATCATTAAAAAAGTGCCCGATGTGGTCGTTCTACACTTCAGGCACTTTTTATCAGTTTAAAATAATCCGCGTTTTTTTCCGGCGAGAGGCTTGAGCTTGGCTGCCGTCGCGCCATAGCCGAACCGGGTAGTAAAACGGTCGTGCAGATTGTCCTGCAAAATCTCACGCACCTCGGCGCGCTGCTGAGGGGTCATGGCCCGGTGCGGCAGCATAATCGACTGCGCACCGTCGAGATAAAGCAAAAACATGTTGCTTAACTCAAAACCTAAAAACAAATCTAATAGCTTAATGGTCGAGCTCTTCCCATTGTGGGGCGTGTCAATTTTGAGGCTGCCGCGCGCAAAGGTGAGGGTCATTTCTTTGTGCAACATACTCTCTTTGTGTTTTGAGTATTTTAAAATGCCGTATTCAATCTGCGCGCAGAGAATGATGGCCCATACCAGATAGCCGAGAAAAATATAGGCTGGCAACATAAAAACGGGCATCAAACCGATATAAGTACCCGCCATGCAAATAGCGGCAACGATGGCGGAGACCACAAAAATTCGAAATCCGACACGGTGTCGGGTAATGGATGCAAAATAAACCGCCGCACGATAATTGGCGATAGAAGTGGCGTAGGTAAAGACGAGGTCGTTCATGATGGAAGGCTCCTTTTACTTACTTTTTAACGGTTCCAGTATTTTCTATCCAGCGTGCGGTATTGAATAGCCTCCGAAACGTGGTTGCTGTCGATAATGTCGCAGCCCTCCAGATCGGCTATGGTGCGCGATACTTTTAAAATACGGTCGTACCCCCGCGCTGAAAGGCCAAGGCGCTCAAATGCAAGCTTTAAAAGCTGTTCGGCGTCCGAGGTAAGCGGGCAGAATTCCTCAAGTAAAGCGCGTGGAATGGCACAGTTTGATGTGATGCCGCGCCCTTCAAAGCGGGCGAGCTGCCGTTCCCTAGCCTTGGATACCCGCTGCCGCAACGTTACTGAGCCTTCGCCCGGCGTCTTGCCGGTCAGACTTTCATAATCAATGGCGGGCACCTCAAGATGAATATCGATGCGGTCAAGCAGTGGGCCGCTCACCTTGCCGAGATAGCGGCTGATGGCTGCCGGTGTGCAGTTGCACGGCTTGGTGGGGTGACCATAAAAGCCGCAGGGGCAGGGGTTCATAGCTGCTACCAGCATAAATCCGCTGGGATAGGTGATTCTGGCCCCCACGCGGGAGATCGTTACCTCATGATCCTCCAGCGGCTGGCGCAGCCCCTCCATGACGGGGCGTAAAAACTCGGGCAGCTCGTCCAGAAACAATACGCCGTTGTGAGAAAGCGACACCTCGCCGGGCTTCGGGATGCTGCCGCCGCCGGTCATGCCCGCCGCCGAAACAGAGTGGTGCGGCGAACGAAAAGGTCGTTCGTGAACCAGCCCCACACCCTTTGGCAGCGTGCCAGCCACCGAATGCAGTTTGGTTACCGCCACCTGCTCGCTGTAGGTCATATCGGGCAGAATAGAGGGCAGTCGCCTCGCCAGCATGCTTTTACCCGAGCCGGGCGGCCCGATAAGCAGCAAATTGTGCAGCCCCGCCGCTGCCACAGTCAGCGCGCGCTTGGCTTCATATTGTCCGCGTACCTCGGCATAGTCGGGGATGGGGCCGGATAGCGGCCGCGCGGAGAAGTCCAGCGATGTACAAAGCGGCAACTGTGCTTCTTGGCGCAGGTGCCGCAAAACTTCTGCGACATTTTTTGCGGCGTAGACCGCCACATCCTGTGCAATCGTGCCCTCGGGTGCGTTGTCAAACGGAATAATCACCTGCCGAAGTCCCAATGCCTTTGCACTGAGAATCATAGGCAACACGCCGGAAAGCGGACGAAGCTCGCCGCCCAATGACAGTTCACCCAGAAATCCGATGCCGTCCAGTTCGGCTTCCAGCTCGCCGGAAGCTTTGAGCAGTGCAAGAAAAATAGCAAGGTCATAAGCCGTGCCGCTTTTCTTTGTGTCCGCAGGGGCCAGATTTAAGACAATTCTTGCGGTTGGAAATGGCATACCGGCATTTTTAATCGCCGAGCGTACCCGGTCACGGGCTTCTTTCACTGCGGCGTCGGGCAGGCCGACGACCTCAAACGCGGGTAGCCCGCGCGACAGATCGGCTTCCACCGTCACAAGATAAGCGTCAATGCCATTTAACCCAAAGCTGTTCACCTTTGCGAGCACGCTGTCGCCCCCTTTTGACATCAAGTGATTTTATTATACCGTTGTTGACTTAAAAATACAACGGTGAAAGGCACTTTGCCGTCTGCACGCTTTTATCACCATTGACAAAGCTGGGGCTAACACATTATGATTACGTTAACAATTCAAAAGGTATGCCTTTTTATGTTGGTGGGTCTGCTGTTAGACAGTACTGACAAGGGACATCTGTAAAGCCTTTTACGCCTTTCAATTGCAAAGGTGCGATATAAAGCGGCAGTCAAGCTGCCTGCAATCTGAAAATCTTGGGAGATGGGTCTATGCACAAAAATAAGTTGGCCGTGGTAGGAGTCGGGCATGTCGGTTCGTATGTTTTGGCGGACGCAATGAAAACCGGTCTGTTTGCTGAAATCGGCGTCATTGACGTCTTGGAAAACGTTGCTTACGGCGAGGCGCTTGACCAGGCGCAGGCAACGGCGCTAACCTATATGAACAATGTTGATGTTAAAAGTGGCGGCTACGAACAGTGCGCTGATGCGGATGTGATCATTGTAGCCGCAGGGCCGAGCATCATTCCGAATTTGAATGATCCTAAAGGGCAGCCGGACCGCACACTGCTGACCACAACAAATAGCGGGGTTATTCGGCAGGTGATGGCGGGCATCACGCAGTACACCAAAGAAGCCATTATTATACTCATCACTAATCCTTTGGATACGATGGTTTACATCGCTGAGAATGAATTTGATTATCCAGTGGGGCGCGTTTTCGGCACCGGAACCATGCTGGACTCTGCACGGCTACGTAAACTGGTGGCTGACACCTATGGCATCGACCCCAAATCGGTAACAGGCTATATGATGGGCGAACATGGCGGTACAGCCTTCCCCGTTTTGAGTCATCTCAATGTCGGTGGCATACCGTTCGACGCATTGGATCAGTATTTTGACGCCGCACAGGACATCAAAGGCCCCGAGCGGGTGAAGGCGTTGGTGGTTGGCGCCGCTTATAATGTGCTCAACGGTAAGGGTTGGACCAATGCCGGTGTTTCGCAGTCGGCGGTAACGATGGCAAAAGCCGTTTTACTGGACGAAAGAAGCGTATATCCGGCTTCTGCCACACTGCGCGGCCAATATGGACACGATGGCGACGTGGCGTTGAGCATGCCCTGTATCATCGGGCGTGAAGGCATTTTAAAGCAGATGCCGGTGGAACTCAACGCATGGGAAACCGAAAAGCTAAAAGCCTCTATCGCGTTTATTCAGGCAACGATGCGCGACGCCAAAACCGGCCCCGGCGTTTTATAATCAAAGCTTGCCAAGACCAGCTGGCGGAGCGTATATCGACTATATAAGGGGGAACAGAAATGGACGCATTTACTCGATACGAACAGTGGCGCGGTATGCCGCTTGAAGACAGCGACCTCTCTGAGGAACTTATTCGGTTAGCGGGAGAAGAAAAAGAAATTTACGAGCGGTTTTATACCGATTTAACCTTTGGCACTGCGGGCCTGCGTGGTAAAATCGGCGCAGGCACCAACTGCATGAATATTTACACGGTACGCAGAGCTACGCAGGGCATTTGCAGCTGGCTGCATCAGCACAAAGAGGGCGGTTCAGCGGCCATTGCCTACGATAGCCGCAATAAGTCCCAATTATTTGCTGAAGCAACAGCATGTGTCTTTGCGGCGAATGGCGTAAAGGTCTATCTTTATTCGCAGCTAACCCCCACACCTATGTTGTCATGGGCGGTGCGCTATTACGGCTGTGATACCGGTGTGGTCGTTACTGCAAGTCACAACCCCGCCGAATACAACGGCTATAAGGCCTATGACGATAGCGGCTGCCAGATTGCCAGCGACATGGCGGACGGCATTTTTGAATGCATTCTTGAAACAGATCTTTTCACTGGCGTTAAAACGATGGCTTATGATGACGCTGTTAAAGCAGGATTGATCGTTCCGGTGGATGACGCCGCCGTTGAGGCTTATTTCCAGCAGGTTTTGTCCTGCCGCTGCTTTTCGGACGCGGTACAGGGGGCGGATCTGAAGCTGGTGTACACCCCCCTCAATGGCGCAGGCAATTTGCCGGTGCGCCGGATCTTGAGCGAAATCGGCGTCACCGACCCGATTCTGGTTCAGCAACAGCTTGAGCCGGACGGTAATTTTCCGACCTGTCGCTACCCCAACCCTGAGTTTAAAGAGGCGCTATTGCTGGGGCTGAAGCTGGCGGAAGAAACACAAGCCGACATTCTCATCGGCACCGACCCCGACGCCGACCGTGTAGGCATGGCGGTGCGCCACAACGCGGAATATGTGCAGCTTGGCGGCAACGATGTGGGCGTGCTGCTTGCCGATTATATCGCACATGCCAAAACAGTCAACAAGACCATGCCCGAGCGCCCGGTGATGATCAAATCTATCGTTACCACTACGCTGACCGATTTAGTTGCGAACAGCTACGGCATTGAGGTGCGCGACGTCTTGACCGGATTCAAAAACATTGGTACCGAGATCGCCAATTTGGAAGCGGCAGGTGAGATTGAGCGCTTCATATTCGCCTACGAAGAAAGCTGTGGCTATCTGGCCGGGCCCTATGTCCGCGATAAGGACGCCGTTGTCACTGCGATGCTGGTTGCCGAAATGGCCGCTTACTACAAAAAGGCGGGCAAAACGCTTGTAGACGTTATGAATGATATTTATAAACGTTTCGGTTATTTCTACAACCACGTGACCAACACCATGTTTGCCGGTGCCGACGGCATGAAGCAGATGGGCGAAATTATGGATGCGCTGTTTGCAGCACCACCCAAGTCACTGGCAGATTATGCGGTGGCGGCCTGCTGCGATTATCGTTCAGGCGTTTGCGTCAAGGGCGGTGAGCGTTTCCCGACGGGGCTGCCGCAGTCGGATGTGCTGTCTCTGACGCTTGCGGACGGCAATGTGGTGGTCATCCGTCCCTCCGGCACCGAGCCAAAGCTCAAGACCTACTATATTGTCA
>DATMYZ010000411.1:0-4038 GCA_035560675.1 Clostridia bacterium | reverse complement strand
GACTCTGACTGTTCTGAATATTTTAACGAGGATGGCCTGCGCTTATTCTGGCTGGAGTAAGAGCAAGACCTATTCAAAAATAACAGATTTGAATCGAAGCACAAGTGTTTTGGCGAAATTCGCTGCACTTGTGCTTTTTGTTTTTTGGTGGAGGAAGGCGCGCATATGGAAGAAAAAATGACGCTCTACGGGTTTAACAACTTAACAAAATCTTTGAGCTTTAATATTTATGATGTTTGCTATGCGAAAACTGCGCGGGAACAAAAGGATTATATCGCTTATATTGACGGACAATATAATTCAGAGCGTCTGACAAAGATATTGACCCACTTGACCGAAATGATTGGTGCAACGGTGCTCAATATTTCGAGGCAGGACTATGAGCCGCAGGGGGCAAGCGTCACGATTCTTATTGCGGAGGAATCGATGATTCCCAGTGGAGATACTATTGTTGGGCATCTCGACAAAAGCCACGTCACAGTGCACACCTACCCCGAATATCATCCTGAGACGAGCATTGCCACTTTCCGCGTCGATATCGACGTTGCAACCTGTGGCGAGATTACACCGCTGTCGACACTGGACTATCTCATCGGCAGCTTTGATTCTGATATCATCACGATGGATTATCGTGTGCGCGGTTTTACCCGAGACGTAACTGGCAGAAAGTTGTTTATTGACCACGATATGGTTTCGATTCAGCGCTATATCGCAGGGGAGACGCTGCATCGCTACGATGCCATCGATATCAATGTCTATGAGGCGAACCTGTTCCACACTAAGATGCTAATTAAAGAGCTGGATTTGCAGAACTACCTCTTTAAAACCGATGTGTACGAATTGCCGCCCAAGGAACGGCTGGCGATTACCAACAATCTGCGCCGTGAGATGATTGAAATTTTTAGCGGCAGAAACGTCTATTGATGCATCAACACAGGAGGAGTGGCATGGAACAGTTGGATCAGACACGCGCGCCGATTTATGAGGCGCTTGAAGAATTTAAAAAAATGCGGGTTGTCCCTTTTGACGTGCCGGGCCATAAGCGTGGCAGGGGGAACCCCGAGCTGAAAGATTTTCTTGGCGAAAAATGCGTCGGCATCGACGTCAACTCAATGAAGCCACTGGATAACCTTTGCCACCCTGTTTCGGTCATTAAGGATGCCGAAGCACTGGCGGCCGAGGCATTTGGAGCGGCCAACGCCTATTTTATGGTTAACGGGACTACCTCGTCGGTGCAGACGATGGTGCTTTCGTGCTGCAAGCGCGGCGATAAGATTATATTGCCGAGAAATGTGCACCGAAGCGTCATCAACGCGTTAGTGCTCTGTGGGGCACACCCGGTTTATGTTAACCCAGAGGTGGACAAGCGCCTGGGCATTTCTCTGGGCATGTCGGTTGCTCAGGTTGAAAAGGCGATTGATGCCCACCCCGACGCGGTGGCTATTCTCGTCAACAACCCTACTTATTACGGCATATGCTCAGACATTACACGTATCACGCGGTTGGCACATGAGAATGGCATGAAGGTTTTAGCCGACGAGGCGCATGGCACCCACTTTTATTTCGGGCGCAGGCTGCCCGTTTGCGCAATGTCGGCAGGAGCCGATATGGCGGCGGTGAGCATGCATAAATCGGGAGGTAGCCTGACTCAGAGCTCACTTCTGCTGACAGGGCCTGAGATGAACCCAGGTTACGTCAGTCAGATTATAAACCTGACTCAGACAACAAGCGGATCGTATCTGTTGCTTTCCAGTCTTGATATTTCCCGCCGGAATCTTGCGATTCATGGAAAAGAGATCTTTCGTCATGTGCAAGATCTGACGCGGTATGCCCGTGAGGAAATTAACCGCATCGGGGGCTACTACGCCTATGGGCAAGAGCTGATCAATAACGACAGCATTTTTGATTTTGACGTAACTAAACTATCTGTTTACACGCTGGATATCGGACTTGCCGGCATTGAGGTTTATGACCTGTTGCGCGACGAGTACGATATTCAGGTCGAGTTTGGCGATCTGGGCAATATTTTGGCCTATGTCTCGGTTGGCGATCGTATGCAGGATATTGAACGGCTGGTCAGCGCGCTGGCTGAAATCAGACGACGATACCAGCGCGACCGTACCGGCATGATGACGCAGGAATATCTGCCCCCTCAGGTTGAGGTAACGCCGCAGGAAGCATTCTATGCCGATAAGACGTCGCTGCCCCTGAATAAGGCCGAAGGGCATATCTGTAGCGAGTTTGTCATGTGCTATCCGCCCGGCATTCCAATCCTGGCGCCCGGTGAGCGGATTACCCGTGATATTTTGGACTATATTGCCTATGCTAAGGAAAAGGGTTGCTCAATGACCGGACCTGAAGATATTGAAATAAACAACCTTAACGTGCTGCGCCAGACGCAGTATTAAATAGCAGTAAATCATAAAGGAGACTTTCATGGAACTTTGGTTTACCGAACAGCATACGCCCAATGTGCGATGGTCTATTAAAACGGACCGGCAGATCTACAGCGGGCAGAGCGATTTTCAACGAATTGACATTTTTGAATCGCCTGAATTTGGCCGTTTTCTGACGCTGGATGGCTATATGATGCTCACCGAAAAGGATGAGTTTGTCTACCACGATATGATAACCCATGTGCCAATGGCGGTGCATCCCAATCCTAAAAATGTGCTGATTATTGGCGGCGGTGACGGTGGCGTTGTCCGCGAGCTGGTTCGCTATTCCGATGTTGAAACCATCGACTTAGTCGAAATAGATGAGCTGGTGGTTGAAGTGTGCAAAAAACATTTGCCTCAGACCGCCTGCTGCTTTTCAGATCGACGGGTGAGTACCTATTTTGAGGATGGACTGAAGTTTATTCGCTCCTGCGTGGAGGCGTACGACTTGATTATTGTCGATTCGACCGACCCGTTTGGCCCGGGCGAGGGCTTATTCACTCGAGAATTTTACGGCAACTGCTATAAGGCACTGCGCGCTGACGGCATTCTGGTCAACCAGCACGAAAGTCCGTTTTATGCTGGCGACGCCGCTGCTATGCAACGCGCCCACAAGCGCATTGCCGAGAGCTTTCCGATCAGCCGGGTCTATCAGGCGCATATTCCCACCTATCCATCAGGGCATTGGTTGTTTGGCTTTGCTTCCAAGAAATATCATCCCATCAAAGATTTAGATGCTGTTAGGTGGAATGCCCGCGGTCTGCATACCCGTTATTACAACACAAAGCTGCACATCGGTGCGTTTGCGCTGCCCAACTATGTTGAGGAGATGCTGAGAAATGTTGAGTAAAAATGTCCAAACCTTTTTGGGCTGCGATTGTGATTATGAAGATGCCAAAATCGTTTTGTTTGGCGCGCCCTATGACTCCACTACCTCTTACCGCCCTGGCGCACGCTTCGGCAGCCGGGCGATCCGTGCGGAGTCCTACGGGCTTGAAACCTACAGCCCCTATCAGAATAAGGATTTGAGCGACTACAGAGTGTTTGACAGCGGCGAATTGGAACTGTGCTTTGGCAGCTCGGAAGCAGCGCTGAATGATGTACAAGAGCGGACACAGACGATTTTAGATGATGGCAAGCTTCCCGTTATGCTCGGCGGTGAGCACTTGCTCACGCTTGGCTCTGTGCGGGCGCTGCTGGAAAAGTACCCCGACCTTTACATCATCCATTTTGATGCACACACCGACCTGCGGGAGGATTATCTGGGTGCGCAGCTTTCACACGCCTGCGTGTTACGCCGCTGCTGGGAGCTGTTGGGGGATGGGCGCATCTGGCAGTTTGGTATCCGTTCGGGAGAGCGGGTAGAATTTCAGTGGGCGAAATCCCACACCATTTTGCGGCTGTTTGATTTTGAAGGGCTTTCGCAGGCGGTAGCCGATATCGGCGATAGACCGGTCTACTTCACACTGGATCTGGATGTGCTTGACCCCGCGTTTTTTTGCGGAACTGGCACACCAGAAGCAGGGGGCGTTTCATTTATGACACTGTTAGAAGCGATTAAAACCGTTTGTGAGGCAAACGTCGTTGGCTGTGATGTCAT
>DATMYZ010000410.1:0-2194 GCA_035560675.1 Clostridia bacterium | reverse complement strand
TTCATAAATGGGCAAACACAAATTACCTACCGCCAACAACAGCCAGCCAAAGCCGCCGGTTAGCTCATTCATCAAATAATATAGGCCAAAAACGTAAATTATCACAAAATATCCTGCGAGGATAGCGGTGTTAAAAACGATCATTTTTATAAAAATGCGCAGTAGTTTCAGCTTGATGCGATCTAGCTTGAACTTTAAAACCGGGTAGTAGCCGAAAAAAGCAATGAACATCAGCGCAGCTTCGCGGTCAGGAACCATCAGCAGAGAGAGCAGCGCAACGGCGGCATAGGTGATACTGGCAACGGGCAATCCCAACTCCAGTGCTATGGGAATAAGCGCAATACCGGCCAACGCAGGCGCAGCATAGGTTGCAAACGGTATAAGCACCGTTCCAAGCATAATAATCAAACAAAGTGCGGCACTTAGGCCGCCCAGAGCGACCTGCGTACTACTTTTATGTGACACAGCAGCCGTTCCTCCTTAGCGCTTGATTCGCATATTTACAGCCGCCAGTTTGGCAAGTGGCTGCTTATCTGCGTTTGTTGACCTTGCCCAGTGGCCTTTGGGGCAGGGTTTTACGCATCCAAATCTCAGCAAAGCCATGCAATTAAGCACAAAGATGCCTGCTGCCGTAAAATGCTCAGAAGCAATAGCAACGGCAGCAGGTGTTGCAAAGACAGTTGGCGCAGATTAGCGTTGAGCAAAGGCTGCAAGGGTCGCAGTTAGAATAGGAGTAACCACCGCCGTAACCGTACTGGCGCTGTGTGTTTATCCGATCAAAGGCGGCACGGTATTCGTAATTTTGAGGGTCCATAGACACGGCCTTTTGCAGATAGGTTAGCGCATCCTCTAAAAAACCGCGGGCTAATAATACGTTGCCCTTTAAAAAATTCCATTCAGCATCGCGCGAAGCGGCCGGCGTACCGTCTAAAAGTTGCTCGGCGTCAAAGATGCGACCGGCGTTGATCAAGCGGCGAATATCGGCAAACTGACCGCTACCCTGATAACCGCCGTAGCTACCGGAGGCGGGGCGGGACTGCTGCCCATAAGAGCCGCCCTGTGCCGAAGCACTTTTGCGTCGCTCTTGAATGGCATCGTAGGCTGAATTAATTTCCGACATTTTTTCAGAAGCCAAATCGGCCAGCGGGCTGCCCGCATAATTATCGGGGTGATATTTTTTGGCCATTGCGCGATAAGCCTGTTTAATTTCATCGTCGGTTGCAGAAGGGGACACGCCCAGCACCTGATATGGATCATTCATGGTTATTTCCCCTTTCAAGCAAACGTTCCGCCGTAGCGGGCAGACCGAGAAAAATAATGTTATCAAGGATTTCTTTAAAATACCGTGGAGAGAGTAGCGCATAGGCATTTGCCGCTTCGGCTATAGTCAGCCGCAGCATAGCCGCATGCTCGTCCGGTTCAGGGCGAGATTTAAGAGGATTAAACCGGTTGTGGCGTATATCGCCCTCTAAATCATCAATAGCGTCGCACAGATAAATAAATCGGCCCAGCATATAGCCCAGACGCTTTAGAATACGCTGGTTCATAGGATCGTCGCTAATTATACCGAGAATTTCAGAGAGTGCGGCGGCGGTCGGATCACAAGACATGTCCACCGTGGCGGCATTACCTAACGCTTCTACCTGCTGCTGAGCCAGCGTCATGTCGTGCGCGCGCTCGGCAGCCGCAGGCTGAGAGGCCGCAACCTGTTTTGCTGCATTTGAAGAAAAAGGCAACAGCAGGCTCCAGCCTAAAGACATTGGAAAGCTGGAATCAATTTTATTGTCTAGACATTTTTCGTGTAATAAAAGTATTGCCATTTCGCAGGAGAATTCAACCGCGGAGGAATATTCCAGATGCGGTCGCTTTTTTATCGGGTTTAAAGGGCAGTGCTGCGGCGCAAAGGCTGGCTGTTCGTCGCCCAGCGCGGCATAAAGCATGGCAATAAAGGTAAAATCATAACTGAGAGTCAGGCGCGCCGCCGGGCCAAAGCGTTTTGAAAGACCGCGGCACACACCGCAATAAACCGCTTTATAAGTATCCAGCTCACAAACCTTTAACTGAGGTTCGAGTGGCTTGATATATCCGAACAAAGCGTTGCCCCCAATCCACCCATTAAATTATCATCCTAATTTTACTGCAAACCCCGTTGCATGTCATGAAGAATTTATGAATTTGCCTCCGCTTATAAAAG
>DATMYZ010000409.1:0-3326 GCA_035560675.1 Clostridia bacterium | reverse complement strand
CTGTACAGGCGTTTCCTTTGCGGCGTTTTTTGCTAGATTTTAAAGCACTGCGCTTTTTCCTTTCTCATGCTGCTGAAGAACCGTTGTCAGGGATAAGGGGATGTCAACATGTTTAAATCAAAGCTTTTCGGCAACAATATCACACCGTCGTGCAGCTATTGTGAATACGGCACTTTCACGCAGGATCAATCTGCCATTTTGTGTTCTCGTCGCGGTGTTGTCACACCAGAGTATGCCTGCCGAAAGTTTATTTACGACCCACTCAGCCGCGTACCAAAGCCGCAGCCCAAACTCACCAAGTTTGACCCAGGTGATTTTAAGCTGTGAGAAACCCACATATAAGGAGCATATCAATTTGAAAAAATTTATGACCACACTGCTGGCAGTGCTGATGATAATGAGTATTATCCCGTTGGCCGCCTGCAACAGGACGGGCTGGAACACCAGTGAAACATCAGCCTCTTCGCCGCTGAACGCCTTGCTGGTAAAATCACAACAAAACGAAGATTTTCCTTCCCAGCCAAAGCTTTCTTCCAAGGCGCTGCGGCAGGAATTGAATGATATCATTCAATACGCCCACGACGCAGGCTATAACGCGATCCTGATGGAGGTCAGGAGTGAAGGCGAATCACTTTACAAGTCTTCCATCTTCCCCAAAAGTCAGTTTCTGCTCAAAGAGCAGGGCGCATTCACGCTTTTTGACCCGCTGAATGAGATGATAAAGGCCGCCAAAAAGCAGGGGCTTACAGTCTATGCAGTCGTGGATCCTTACTCACTGGGCACCGATTTATCACAGCTTTCAAAGAAACATCCTGCTGTAAAGGACAATTCCTTGACATCTATTATCGGTGAAAGTTACCTGTTAAACCCTGATAATACGCAGACTAATCAGCTCAATGCTAAAGATTTGGGCGCTATGGCCAAGCGCTATCAGCTCGGTGGTATTATTCTGGAAAACGCCCACGCCACTGAAGGGATGCAAACCGCGGTGGCCGGTCTGCTGAAAAGCTGCCGGGAAGCGATTAGTGGCCGAACACAGCTTGGTCTAATGTTGCCCGATGCCGCGCTGGAAGAGGATTTTTCTGACGCTTTAAACTTGTGCGATATCGTGTTGCCTACCATTGAGGCGGAGGTAAACCCCACCGACAGCGCCTACGCCAACCGCCTTGCGGACTGGAAACAGGCGGTGGGGGATAAATTGACGCCTGTCTTCGACCTTAATAACAGCGAGCTTTCAGCGGTTCAGCTTTCGGCCCAGACGTTTGAAGCTGCACAGAACGGCATTGCCGCTCGAGTAGTCACCAATTATAGCGCGGCACGCTCGCGCACCGATTTTGCGGGCGACCTGCTCGCCTCAATGTCATTTGAAAACGCATATCAGCCGGCGGCTTTAAGCTATTCACCGTTACAAGCGCTTTCAATTACCCGGCCGACGAGTGTCATCACGGCGGACAGTGCAACCTATTGCATCACCGGTACCTCCGACCCGGCTCTGCCGCTGACATTGGACGGGCAAATGGTAGAACGCGGAACCGACGACGGCGTGTTTGCTGTTTCTGTTCCGCTGCAATACGGAGACAACAGCTTTACACTAAAACAGGGTGGCAGCGAACAAACCGTTACCATCACACGGCCAGACGGCAGCGGCCCTGCGGCGACCACCATCAACGTCACCGCTATGGCACCTAAAAGCTCACTGCTGGCCTATAACGGCGTGGAATTTGACATTACCTGTGTGGCCCCGGCTGGAAAAACCGTGACGGCGACGCTGGGCGGCACGACCACCGCGCTAAAACAGAATGCTGTAGCCGCCGCCAATGTGCCTGCCGTTTTTTCCGGCAGCATGACGCTCGCCGGCGCAGGTGACAGCGAAGTCAAAAACCTTGGGCCTATCACCTATAGCATAGAAGGCGGAGAAACGGCTGCCTCTGGCGGAAACGTCTACCTGCTGGGGCACGGCGCCACCGCCTATATTCGGGTGACAGAATTTGTGGCGTCGGTTTTCCCCGACGAATCGGTCACCGAAGGCAATTATAAATCGGTCTACAAGGCCGGTGTCATTGAAGAAATTGCTGACCAGATAGGTGAATATTATGAACTTGCATCCGGCGGCTATATTAAAAAAGCTACCGTTGAAGTGGTAGATAACAGTATAGCCGTTCCGCTTGTGTTGACCGGCGTCACCGAGCAGCACAATGACCGGGCAGAGCAGTTTATACTGGCCGGTCTTGGCAACGTCCCCTACACCTTTGT
The DNA here is from genome assembly GCA_035560675.1 of Clostridia bacterium. Classification (GTDB taxonomy): domain Bacteria; phylum Bacillota; class Clostridia; order Oscillospirales; family Ruminococcaceae; genus Yanshouia. Next base: position 1,073 of record DATMYZ010000409.1, on the reverse strand, counting down.
AGATGAAGAAGACGGTCGCTGTGTGATCACGCTGCACCAGGTCAGCTCAACGGTTAATCTCGGTTCATTACCCACAGAAAGCGAATTATTTGCAAAAATTCAATGGTCAAATGACGGAAACGCCCTGACCTGTGTCCTAACCCCTCGTGATGCTAAAAAGATTTGGGGAATTGATATTTTAAATCAGGGTAATGACGCAGTGCTCTATGCCAAACACGCCCCCACGCTATCTGAAACGCCGGGCAAGCCAATGACAGGCGTTGTTATTGTCCTCGACCCTGGCCACGGCGGTACAGATATCGGCGCACCCTCGGTTCTGGGCGCATCCGGCCCTTATGAGCGCGACGTCAACCTTGCGAATGCAAAAATGCTTAAAATGCGACTGGAACAGCTCGGTGCGACAGTAGTTTTAACTCGCGAAGACAATGATACCACCCTTACGCTTTATGATCGCATGAAGACAGCACAAAATACCCTGCCCGACTTTTTTATGTCGATGCATCACAACAGCGTGGCTGAATCTCAGGACGCCAACATCAACAGCGGCGTTGAAGCCTATTATTATGAGCCTTTTAGCCGCGATTTTGCTGAAGTGGCAGCGCGTAATATCGCTGATAACGTTTATTCTCGCGACTATCGTTTCTCTGACTGGAGCTATTATACCGTAACCCGCATGCGCTATGCTCCAAGCATTTTGTGCGAGATTGGCTTTATGCCTAACCCCGTCGAGTTTAAAAACGTCTGCAACCTTTCTGAAATCTATAAAACCGCCGATGCGCTGGCGCTGGCCATGCTAAATATGATTTCTTCGTCATCTTAAAGTTTTTTAATACCGTAAAGCCTCTTGTCGTAGGATAAAACTGTGACAGGAGGCTTTTGTTTGTTGGAAAAAAGCAAAGAAATTCCCCAATATACCTGAGAAACAAAGAGGCTTATCGTGGAGGAATATAGAAAAGGTGCCAGCGTGAAGGATTTAGCTGTTATAGCTTGCGAAAGGACGTTGAGCTTTGTAACGCAACGCCCTTGCCAAGGAAGTTCATCGTCAAAAAACAATCATCGGATCAAATTATTAA
>DATMYZ010000408.1:0-9598 GCA_035560675.1 Clostridia bacterium | reverse complement strand
GAATTATGAATCTGTAAATTGTTTATAAAGGGAGCATCCCGATGAATGAAATCTATTTTGACAACGCTGCAACCACGCGGGTGGATGAGGACGTGGTGGCGCTGATGGCGCAGATAATGCGCGAAGAATATGGAAACCCGTCGTCGCTTCACACCCGCGGCGTACAGGCGCAGCTTCTGGTGGAACACGCAAAAAAACAACTGCTTTCTGCGCTGGGCGCCAAAAACGGAGAGGTGCTTTTCACCTCCGGCGGGACAGAAGCGAATAACCTGGCATTGTTCGGCGCGGCCGATGCCAAAAAACGTCGTGGCAACCGCATCATCATCACTTCTATTGAGCATTCCTCAGTGCTTGCAGCGGCCCACGAACTGGCGCGCCGCAACTTTGAGGTAGTCGAAATTTCACCTGAATCTGACGGTCGTATCAGCGTCGAAAAATTGCTGGACGCCTGCAACGAAGATACTATTCTTGTCTCTATGATGCTGGTTAATAACGAGGTTGGCACGATCCAGCCGGTGGCCGAGGCCGCCAAAAAGCTCCGCGCCAAAGCGCCCAATGCCCTGCTGCATACCGATGCCGTCCAGGCGTTTGGAAAAATACCCTTCTCGGTGGCGACACTGGGCGTGGACATGTTGTCGCTGAGCGGGCATAAAATTCATGCACCCAAGGGAGTCGGCGCGCTGTATCTCGCCAATAAGGTGCGCATCACGCCGCTTCTCTACGGGGGCAGTCAGCAGCACGGCCTGCGGCCCGGAACCGAGAGCGTTCCAATGATTACGGCACTGGGGCTAGCGGCGAAAAATGCGGCTAGCGCACTCACTGAAAACCGCGCCAGCGCACAGCGAATCAAAGACACGCTTATAAATGGTCTTGCTGCTCTGCCAAATGTGGTCATTAACTCCCCGGCTGAAAATTGTTCTCCATTTTTGCTTAACTGTTCGATCGTCGGTTACCGTTCTGAAACACTACTGCATTTTCTCGCCTCTCACGGCATCTATGTCTCAAGCGGTTCGGCCTGTTCTAAAGGCGCAAAAAGCCATGTGCTTGCCGCCATGGGTAAAAGTACGCGCGAAATTGAATCAGCGCTGCGACTTAGCCTGTGCAAATATAACACCCCACAGGAGGCCGAACGCTTTTGCGACGTCCTCAGCATTGCCGTGCACTCGCTGCGGCAGGCGTAAAGTCCGTTAAAGAAAGAGGAACCGCCATGAAAGAAATCGTTCTGCTTAAATATGGCGAGCTGGCGCTTAAAGGCACCAACCGCGCTACTTTTGAGAGTATTCTGATGAAAAATATCCGCCGCAGACTCGCCCCCCTTGGGGTATTTACCGTTACCAAGTCTCAATCCACCATCACCGTTACACCCATGGGTGATGGTATCGACATGGACGAGGCTTATCTGCGCCTGTCGCGCGTTTTCGGCATCGCTGCCATCAGCCGCAGCGTTGTGGTAGAAAAAAGCTTTGAGGCCATGCGCGCCGGAGCCGACTACCTCGACGATGCGCTCTCTGCGGTTACGACTTTTAAGGTCAACGCCAAGCGGTCGGACAAGACCTTTCCGATGGCATCGCCGGAAATCTGCTCTGAGCTCGGTCACTATCTCTTGGAGCGCCATCCTCATTTGCGAGTGGATGTGCACAACCCTGGCCTGATGATCTGGGCCGAAGTGCGCGACCGGGCAGCCTTTCTGCACGCCGGTCAACAGATGGGCGCAGGCGGTATGCCTATTGGCAGCTCAGGCAAAGCGGCGCTGCTGCTTTCGGGTGGCATAGACTCTCCTGTGGCGGGCTACATGATGGCCAAACGTGGGCTTGAGGTTATGGCGGTTCACTTTGCAAGCCCGCCCTATACCAGCGAACGCGCACTGCTGAAGGTCAAAATGCTATGCCAGAAGATGTCGGCCTATACTGGCCGGGTGCGCCTATTGGTCGTGCCCTTCACCGAAATTCAGCAAGAAATTGGTGACCATTCTCCCGAAGAATATTTCACTATTGTCATGCGCCGCCTGATGATGGAGATTGCTTCGCACCTCGGCGAAAAATATGGCTGCGGTGCGCTGATAACCGGCGAAAGCCTGGGCCAGGTGGCCAGTCAGACGATGCATGCCATAGCCTGTACCGACGCCGCCTCGGCTCTACCGGTATTTCGACCCGTTATCGGAATGGATAAAGAAGAAATTGTAACGATTGCTCGTAAAATAGACACTTTTGAAACCTCGATTCTGCCCTATGAGGATTGCTGCACCGTCTTTACACCCCGACACCCCCGCACCCGGCCTCAGATGGAACTGGTTATCGCGGCAGAAAGCAAGTTGGACCGTGCGCGCCTGATTGAAGCAGCTGTAAGCGGCACCGAGGCTGTCTGGATAGACGAAACCACCGAACTGACAATCTAGTTGACGTTTTGGCAAAGACATAACGGGAGGGAACACATGCGGCTGACAATCATCGAGCCCAGCGACAGCTGCCGCGAAATGCGCGGCAGCATAGAAGCTATGCTGGCTGCCATGCAGATTGAAACGCGGGTGGTCAGCAGCCCGACTGACCGGCAAAGCCTATCCCAGGCCATTTCTGCTGCGCTTGCCGAGGCCGATCTGGTCCTGGTGGTCGGCGGCATGTCGCATGGAGGGGTTGCTCGCGAGGCAGCCGCAGAGGCACTGGGGCGGTCGCTTATCCGGTCTAAAGCGGCAGCAGGGTACATTGAACAACGTTGTCGCGAGCAGGACTTAATCTTTTCTGAGTTTGCCGGATGCTGTTTCCTGCCGCAGGGTGCCAAATCCTTTGCAGGAGATGGGCTGTTTCCCGCTTGTCTGTGCCTGCACGGCGAACGTGCGCTACTGCTGTTCGACGAATACGATGATCCGGCACAGCTTTTTAGGCTAAAAACACTGTTGTCTTCTCTATTCAGCTCTATCGAAAGCGCGCCTGTAACACCTGTAGAGACACAGCCGTCCAAAACGGTTCAACCGCCATCTGAAACAGCGGCCCCAGCCAAGTTGCGCCACTCGGCACGCAAAGCTCAAAAAAAGCAACCGCCCCATCCTGCGCGCGGCAAAGGCAGAAGCAATCGTAACCAGGCTGTGATTGGGTACATCGCCGTCGGCTGCGTGCTGGCTGTGATGGCTCTGACCGGTGCTGCAGCTGCACTGTTAGGCAAGGGTGAGGACAAAATGCCCGTGCAGCAGGCCAACGTTTCGAGCGCTTCTTCTCAGCAAAGCGTTGTATTCGGCCCCGTTAGGGAATCGCCTTCCTGGCGGTTGAAAGCATCCTCTTCTGAGTCAGAAGTATCATCCTCGACATCGGAAGCTCCATCCTCCCCGACCCCGGCATCATCTTCGGCCCCGGCGAGCGCTTCACCCTCATTTGCAGCTGCGTCACCATCTCAAGCTGAAGCATCATCTTCTTCTGCGCCAGCGGTAGCCTCGTCAGTACCAGCAGTATCTTCAGCACCGGAGTCATCAGCACCAGAGTCATCATCGCCAACACAGGTTGCATCAACCTCCACCTTGGCCGTCTCATCTTCTTCTGAGGAATCGGTATCGGTATATGTTTATGAGGGTGAGGATGACGATAAAGATGATTCATCCACTGGTTCAGGCGATACGCCTTCTGCACATGACGACGCCTTTGACGAGAAGCTCTCGTACACCTCCGGCGGCAGTGTTAAGCGGATGAATGCCTATGATCTGGTCTGCCAGATCATGCAAAACGAGACACACGGCAATCTTGCGCCCGAGGCACTCAAGGCACATGTGGTCGCTACCTATACGATGATTAAATATAACAATTCCGCCGGTATCGCTCCCGCGGTATTGCTTAATTCCAATATATCTTCGGCGGTCGAGAATGCGGTTGACGCCGTCTTGGGCGTGGCGGTCTACTATAACGGCAAATATGCCAATACCGTTTATCACTCGACCAGCAGCGGTTATACCACCAGCTCACAGGCGGTCTGGGGCGGCGCACTACCTTATCTTGTTTCGGTAGAAAGCGACTACGACCGTAAATCGCCCTATTATAAAAGCAGTTATACCATCTCGGAGGACGACTTTGCCGCAAAGGTTAAAAAGGTTTACGGCATTACGCTGGACGGCGATCCTGAGGATTGGATCAGTGTTGAACACGACGCGCCGGGTGGCTATGTGGGCACGGTAGAAATCGGCGGCGAGACCCGCTCGCAGGGCGGCACCTATGGCACCGGCACCATCACCGGCCGAAGCGTGCGAGAAAAGCTTTTATCCTTCGCGTTGCGCTCGCATTGTTTTGACGTCGACTATAACGCCTCTAAAGAGCGGTTTGAGTTCACCGTTTACGGTTATGGCCACGGAGTGGGCATGAGCCAGTACGGCGCGCATTTTATGGCGCTTGATGGCTATGATTACGTTGATATTCTTGAGCACTACTATACCGATACCGAAATATACTAACCGCGTTTTGCGGTGTAAAGGGGCATGATAAACCATGATTATTCTGGCTGTCGATTATGGTGACGCGCGCACCGGCCTTGCCGTCTGCGATAAAAGCGAACTGCTGGCTTCGCCCGTGACGGTCATTTCTGAGTATAACCGTGAGCGGCTGATTGTTAAAATTCTTGAACAGGCTACCGCACTTCGCGCCGAAGAAATTGTCGTTGGGAATCCACTGAATATGAACGGCTCCGCTGGGCCCCGCAGCGAGCTGGCACAACAGTTGGCGGAGATTTTACGCACACAAAGCGATTTACCCGTCACACTGTGGGATGAACGCAGTACCACTGTCTCGGCCATCGGTATATTAAACCAGACCGACGTGAGGGGCAAGAAGCGCAAGGCAGTTATTGACGCCGTCGCTGCCGTGCTGATTTTAGAAAGCTATCTTGCGTACCGCAAAAACCATACCAAATAAAAAAGAGTCGCACATTGATGTAGCTGCATCAATGTGCGACTCTTTTTATAAACATACAACAAAGTCTTATGCTTTATTAGCCTCGCGGTAAATATTAATAATGTCCTGCTCGCCCAACTGGACAAAACCGCCGATTTTGCGTTTGCCAAAGTTGGTGCACTTGGCTGCTAATTCCTTAATCTCTTCTTCGGTGAGAGAGCGATCCATCAGTTCAGGAATATTAATCGGCATACCGAGCGATTTAAAATAGGTCTCGGTGGCTGAGATGGCTGCCAGCGCAGTCTCTTCCAGATTATCATAGTTCAGGTTTAAGCCCAGCACATTGGCACCGTAGCGTGCAAAACGCATAACATCGTGCCGATAAACATAACGCGCCCATGCGCCCCACATGGCAGCCAGACCTGCACCGTGCGCCACGTCGAACATGCCACCTAATTCATGCTCAAGCTGGTGGGTCGCCCAATCTGTCAGACGACCAAGACCGGTAAGATGGTTGTGCGAAAGACTGCCCGCCCACATCACCTCAGAACGCGCGTCGTAGTTTTTAGGCTCCTTAACGCACACCACACCATACTGCATAACGGTGCGCAAAATCGCCTCAGCGATGCGGTCTGTCACCTCGTTTAGTCCACCGGGAGAGAAAAACCGTTCAAAGGTATGCATGATAATATCGGTCACGCCACAGGCTGTCTGATAGGCCGGCAGAGTATATAGCAGTTCGGGGTTCATCAGTGTAAAGACGGGGCGCAACAGCTCGCTACCAAAACCACGCTTCATCCAACCATCCTCATTGGTGACGACGGTATTGGTGCTTGTCTCGCTGCCCGCAGCAGCAATCGTTAAGATATTACACGTGGGCAGCGCAGCGACGGGTCTCGCCTTGCCACTGTAAAAATCCCACACGTCGCCATCATATAGCACGCCCATGGCGATGGCCTTAGCAGAGTCTATCGCCGAGCCGCCTCCGACCGCCAGAATCATGTCGACTTTTTCCTTGCGGCAAAGGTCGATGCCCTCGTGCACAAGTCCTAGCCGAGGGTTAGGCTGAACGCCACCGAGCAACAAGTAATCAACCTCCGCCGCCTTCAGTGAAGCTTCTACACGGTCTAAAAGGCCGGTCTTTTTAACGCTGCCGCCGCCGAAGTGTACCAGCAGCTTTGAAGCGCCGCTCGCTTTAACTTGCTCGCCGACACGATTTTCAACGCCCTTTCCGAAAATAACCTTTGTCGGGCTGTAGAACTCGAAATTGTTCATATTCCATCATCCTTTCCACCTATAGCATATACTAAAACAGTCTTTTAATCAACCTTTTTACGGCCTCCCCGCCATCCGGTGCGGCTCGTTCATACTCCAGCCAAAATGGTCGGTATGTAAAAGGTGATGGGCTTTTTCTGAAAGCGGCTGGCCGAAGAAATCTTTATACAGGCGCTTAATTTCAGGATTATCATGGGAGAAGCGAATGTCTGCCTTTTTATCCAGACCGTAAAGCTTTTCACCGCGCGAGCCTGAAAGCTCGCATCCGTCATGAATCGGCTGGCCGCCACCACCTGCACAACCACCGGGACAGGCCATCACTTCCACAAAATCATAATGTACCTCGCCGCGCCTAATCGCGTCGAGCATCCGATGGGCGTTACCCAGTCCGCTGACCACCGCAACCTTTAGCTTGTTGCCCTCCAGCATAAACTCCGACTCTTTCCAACCATCTAAGCCACGCACCGCTTTAAAGGCGTCCGGGTCGGGATTCTCGCCTTTGACAAGGAAATAGGCACTGCGCAGAGCCGCCTCCATCACACCGCCAGTCGCGCCAAAAATGACGCCCGCTCCCGTTGCGACGCCCAGCGGACTGTCGAATGCCTCTTCAGCGAGGCTGCGCAGCAAAATATGCTCCGAACGCATCATGCGGGCCAGCTCGCGGGTGGTTATGACGATATCGACATCCTGTCCCGCACCTGCGTCCTGCATAGTTGGCAACGCGCACTCCTGTTTTTTGGCCACACAGGGCATGACCGAAACGCAACAAATTTTGTGCGGGTCGACGCCCAGCTTTTTAGCGAAGTAAGTCTTAGCCACAGCGCCGAACATTTGCTGGGGCGATTTAGCCGTAGAAAGATTCTCGGTATATTCCGGGTAGCGCGCCTTTAAAAATCTTACCCAGCCGGGGCAGCAGGAGGTAAACAAGGGCTTGTCGAGATAGGCGGGGGATTTTAGCCGTGCCAGAAATTCGCTGCCTTCCTCCATTATAGTCAGATCGGCGGCAAAATTAGTGTCAAAAACATAATTAAAGCCAATGCGGCGCAGTGCAGCAACCATGCGCCCCACCGTTGCTTCGCTTTCGGGAATATCCATCGATTCGGCCCAGGCGGTGCGCACTGCGGGGGCTACCTGAACGACTGTGATAAGATCAGGGTTTGCCAGCGCCTCAAACACCCTCTGGGTGTCATCACGCTCGCGCAGCGCCCCCACGGGACAGTGGGTGATGCATTGGCCGCAAAGTGCGCAGTCGGCATTAGCAATCTGCCGGTTATAAGAGATATCGACCGTCGTGTGCGAACCAGTGCCTTCCACATCCCATATGTTAAGGCCCTGCACCTTATCGCAAACCTGCACGCAGCGCATACATTTAATACACTTTGCGGCGTCGCGGTAAAGCGGAAAGGTCGTCGTCCAATCGGTGGGCGCATAATCAGCAGCATAGGGAATTTCTAAAATACCAAGGTCGTTGGCGATGGTTTGCAGCGCACAGTTGCCGCTTCTCACACAGGCTGCACAGCGGCAATCATGCTGCGAAAGCAGCAGTTCAACGTTTACCCGGCGCGCCTCGCGCACACGGGGGCTGTTGGTGAATACTACCATGCCATCTTCGGCAACCGTGTTGCACGAGGGTGCCAGCTTTTCCATGCCCTCAATTTCGACAACGCAAACGCGGCAAGCACCAATCTCGTTAACGCCCTTTAAATAGCACAAACTCGGCACTCCAATGCCGATGGATCGCGCGGCATCCAGAATAGTAGTGCCCTCGGTCACCGAGATCGGCATGTGATCTATTGTCAGCTTTACCATTTCTTCGTCCTCCCGCCTTTGAATGAACCATAACCAAAGTGGTCACAGCGCAGGCAACGGCGGGCCTCCTGAGCCGCCTCTTGCGCCGTCATGGCGTACTCAATCAGTTCCATGTCGCCCAGCCGCTCACAGGCCGAACGCTCGGCCGGTATTACCCGCCCGCAGGCAGGGTTATCAGCGATGCGCACACCGGGTATATCAATATCGGTTCTAATTTCGTGATGGAAACCTAAGTACTCATCGATGTTGGCAGCTGCCACCTTGCCTGCGGCAATCGCCTTAATAGCCGAAGCCGGTCCGGTGACACAGTCTCCGCCCGCAAACACACCGGTGATCGTCCAAACGTCGCTGGAGCTCATGGCATCGATAACGCCACGCTTAATCGGAATGCCGTATTCCTCAAAAGGCGCCGTTTCAATGCCCTGTCCGATGGCCACCACCACCAAATCGCAAGGGATACGTTGCATTGGCGCATCGGCCTTTGCCGGGCGCGGACGGCCTGCGGCATCCATCGTCGATATTATCTGCGGCTGAGTCCAGAGTGCCAGTACCTTGTCTCCCTTCTCGTGCTCAATGCGCACTGGTGCCTGCAACGTGACCAGCTCACAGCCCTCTTCCACCGCGCCATCAACCTCTTCAGGCATGGCAGTCATGTCGTCGCGCCGTCTGCGGTATACGATGGTAACATGCTCTGCACCTAGGCGGCGGGCGCTTCTCGCGCAGTCCATCGCAACGTTACCGCCGCCGATGACAACGACACGCTGACCAGTAAAATCAGGCAGCACACCGTCTCCGATGCCGCGCAGCATCTCGACGGCTGAAATGACACCGCGGGCGTCCTCACCCTCGATGCCAACCGTTTTGTCGGCCTGAGCGCCGATAGCTATATACACACCGTCAAAGCGGCGGCGCAGTTCGCGGATCGTGTTATCCTTGCCGATTTCAGAGTTCAGATTAACTTTGACACCGGTCGATAAAATGGCGTCGATATCCTCTTGTAATCGTTCGCGAGGCAAGCGGTAACTCGGTATGCCATAGCGCAGCATTCCGCCTAAATGGGCACGTTTTTCAAACACATCAACCTCATGCCCCATAAGTGAAAGGAAATAGGCGGCGCTCAGGCCACCCGGCCCTCCGCCGATGACAGCCACCCGCTTGCCGGTAGAAGCGGCACGTTCCGGAACGGGCACCACGCCTGCATGGTCTACCGCAAAACGCTTCAGCGCGCGGATGCTAACGGCGTCGTCCACCATATTGCGGCGGCATCTGGCCTCGCACGGATGCTCGCACACCATAGCGCAGGAGGTTGGAAAGGGGTTATCCTTTCGAATCAGGCGAACCGCGTCTGCAAAGCGTTCTTCGGCAATTAACGCAATATAGCCCGGAATGTCCACCCCAGCGGGACATAGCGCCACACAGGGCACCGGCTGGTTAAGGTTACACAGGCATCGGTGGTGGGTGATATGCTCGACATAATCGTCGTGAAAACCCTTGACGCCTTTCAAGACCATATCAGCTGCTTCGCGTCCGATGGCACAGTCGGCGGTATCTCTGATGACGCGGGCAGTCTTTTCAATTAAATCAATATCCGAAAGCGCCGCTTTGCCACCCAGAACATTTCTGAGCAGGGCGGTCAGCTGACCGAGCCCTAC
>DATMYZ010000407.1:0-3404 GCA_035560675.1 Clostridia bacterium | reverse complement strand
GCCTGATATGGTTGAGCCATCGCTGGATATGCTGGTGGCCATGTTAGACAAGGTAACAGTACAAAGTGTGCTGCCGAGCGTTTCTACCGATTCGGCCACGCCGTTTACGCGAGTTTCATTGCCTGAGGTACTGCTGTAAAGGGTATATGTTTGGCCGGTTTTAAGCAGCGGTGAACTAATAACGATATTCTGAAATCGCTTTGCGGGTGTGAAAGATATTATCAGGTTGCCATCTTTGTCGGCGAGATTAACAACCGTACCAGCCTCTTGCGCGGCGGAGAAGGTGACACTAAGTACCGGCTGGGTTGAATCGTTGCCAGGAGCTTGTGCCATGCCGGAGCTGCCTGCGGCGATCAGAGCGCCGCCTGTAACGGTACTGCTGCCGTCATAGTCCAATGCACCATTGCCATTGCCGGTCGGGCCATTGACGATGACGAGGCCGCCCTCAATATTAAGGTCTCCGTTAGAATCTAATCCGTCACCTTTGGCATCTACTGTCACTGTACCGCCCATGATGGTAATATAGCAGTTGGAATTTGCAGCGCCCGGTCTGCCAGAAGTTTCGCTGCTGCTGGCATCCGCAGCATTTATGCCGTCGTCGCTTGCTACAATGCTGATCGTGCCGTCAGATACTGTGACAGTGGTGCCCTCAAGGCCTTCATAGCATTGGGTGATATTGATATTGCCGCCCGTTACCAGCAGATTGCCGTCAGCGTGTATGCCGTCGTCATCAGAGGCTATGGTAAAGGTGCCGCCAGATAGGGTAACATTGCCGTTGGAGTGCACGGTATCATCCACACAACTCAAGTTAAAGACACCGCCAGTGATGTCAACACTGCTGCCACCTTTGAGCCCCTTCTGGCTGACCGTTTCCTCCTCGGTGGTAGTGGTCTGCTGCTCGCCGGTCATCTGGCCGCCCATGCCGCCACCCTGAGGTCCTCCGCCTTGGGACGTGCCGCTCATATCACTGGGCGGACCGCCCTGTGGCATGCTGCCCATATCACCCTGTGGCATAGCGCCCATTTCGTTGTTGCTCTGTGTGACGCTGGCGGTGCTGCCGCCGCCGCAGGAGATGTCAAACGTGCCATTGGTAACAACCAACGCTGTTTCAGCTTGAATGCCGTCATTCTCGGCGTTGATGACGAAGCTGCCGCCGTCGATTATGATAAAGCCGAGCGCGGTATCTTCGGAGTTGTTGGCCTTAATGCCGTCGCCGCCCGAGGTGAGGTTAAAGCTGCCGTCTGCGATAGTGACGGAGTCTTTGCCGCGAATAGCGTCGTTTACCGCTGTGACAGTAATAATGCCGTTTGTGACGATAAGACTGTCTTTAGAGGCGATGCCGTTTCGGTAGTTGGCGCTGACGGTCAGCAAACCGCTGCCGTTTATTGTTAAATCACTTTTAGAGAATAGTGCGGCGTCCGGCTCGTCGGCTCCGGCTTCAAACACATAATTTTCCGTATCGGTGATGCTGTTTTCGCTGCCTTCGGCAAGTGTCAGAATCACTTTTTCGGCTTGCTTGATGTAAAATGGCGAAGTGCTGCTGTTTTTAAGCGTGACGCCGTTTAGTATCAGATGAACCGTATCGTTTTTTGTGGTCTCTATCAGAAGTTGGCCATCGGTCAGTTCGCCTGAGATCACATAGGTTCCGGCGTTGGATATGGTAACGGTGCTGCCGTCTAGCTTAGCGCCGTTGCCGCTGATTGTGGCGCTGGTGCCGGATAGGGCGATTGTTGTGGCTGAAGATGAGTCATAGTTTTCTAAATAATCCTCATCAGCATAGCTGCCACGTGCGGCGCCGCTTAGGCTAACCGAAGATGAGGGGGTAGAGCTACTACTTGAGGAATCTTTTCCACAACCGGTAGCAATCATCGCTAGCGCTACAATAGGCGCTAAAAAACGAATCAAATTATTTTTCATTCTTTATATCCTTTCAGGGGCTTAAAGCTCATCTTTGCCGGTGGCAATTCTGCCGCACAAAATGGTCAGGTTACCGTTTCTGCAACGCAGCTTATCTAAAAATTGTTTTTCGGCGTTCTCATCCTTTAAGACGATGTGGTAACGCAGCTCATATAGGCTGCCCATGTTGGTGGTCTTTACCCGTATCAACTCCGCACGGCGGGTATAAGTGGTGAACAAGTCGTCGAAAATGCCTGTGTAGTCCAAATCCTCAGGAATTGTGATGCGCAGGTCTTTTTCTTGAGAACGGCTGTCGCCAAAGCGGATAACGGTCAACAAAATGGTCATCGCGCCGATAATCAGTAAAAAGATGAAAGCGTATAAGATGTACCCCATCGCGGTGGCGAGTCCGATTGCCATTGCAAAAAAGATGCTGGAGATTTCTCTGGCGCTGCCTGGAACTGACCGGAACCGGACCAGCGAGAAGGCGCCCAACACGGCTATGCCGGTTCCAAGGTTACCGTTGACCAGTGAGATGACCACCTGAACCATAGCAGGCAGCAGAGCTAGTGTGATAACAAAATTGCGGTTATAAACGTTTTTATACATGTAGACACAGGCTACCCCGATGCCAAGAATAATAGAGGCGACGGTGCAGGCCAGCAGGCTCTGCATGGTGGTGACTCCTGTTGAAGTGGTGGTTAAAATGCTCTCAAGCACAATGATCTTCCCCTTTCATGGGCAAATTATAAAGTAAATGCTGTTGATAGACTGTTCCATATTTTGAAAAGGAGCCTGGGTAGATTTCCAGCGATGCCATTGCGTGGCACAGCCACATTGGCATGCCGGAAACGAGCTTGACTTCCATAACGATACGCTTGTCGTTACAAAGCGGTACGCCCCAGTCGCCCATTGAGAGATCAAGTGCAGTTTGCCGCCAGCGAATGTTTCGATCAAAGGTGATACGCAGGCCAGGGTCTTCATTTCCATAAAGGGCGATGCGGTCGTAGGCTAAAAACACTTTTGGAACCGGGCGATAAAAATCGCGGAACCAGGCGATTTCTTCAATGACTTGACTTTGCTTTTTAGGGCTAATGCCGTTTATCAAAAATGCGTTGCTCTCGGCAAGTGTCATTTGGTCGCGGCGTTTATAAACAACACCGCCGCATTTTTTCTTTAGCTCAATAAACACCTTGTCGTTTGCCTGAGGCGTTTTATAGCTGCGCACGCGGAGTTTTTCTTTGTATTCCGGCTTCTCAATCGACGTGCGTATCAGGCGGTAATCCTTAGTATCGTAATAGATGTTTGAAATGGTATGTTCGCCGTACTGGTCAATGGTCATCTTTGGTGCCAACATCCTGCTCAATGCGTCAAACTGGTTGGGGGTGAGCAGATATTTCTTCTCGGTACGCTCAAATTTCATCAATGCTGCCATCGTGGTTTCCTCCTTAAAGCTTTTTATCGGTTGCCGTTTGTGCGGCGTGTTTGTCGTTTGCTGTGCCTAAAGA
>DATMYZ010000406.1:0-2198 GCA_035560675.1 Clostridia bacterium | reverse complement strand
GTATAATGGTAGCAGTTGCCTTTTAAAGGTTCATCATTTTTCAGGGAGGATATGGTATTATGACAACCAACAAAACGGTGCTTGCTTGGGTTGATGAAGCAGTTGCCCTATGCAAGCCAGAAAAGGTGCTTTGGGTAGATGGCAGCGAGGCGCAGGCCAATGCCATCCGTCAGGAAGCGCTGGGAACAGGTGAGCTCATTGCTTTGAACCAGGATAAGCTTCCGGGATGTGTGCTGCACCGTTCCGACCCCAATGATGTCGCCCGCGTAGAAGACAGAACTTTTATCTGCTGCCGCAGAGAAGAAGACGCCGGCCCCACAAACAACTGGTTGAACCCTAAAAAAGCGTACCCGATGTTAACAAAGCTTTATGACGGCTGTATGAAAGGCCGTACCATGTATGTTATTCCCTTCGTTATGGGGCCGCTGGGTTCCCCCAGCGCAAAGGTTGGCGTTGAGGTTACCGATTCTATCTATGTCACCGTCTCTATGCTTATCATGACTCGTGCAGGCCAATGCGCTCTTGACGAACTGGGCCATTCCAACGATTGGGTACGTTGCCTGCATTCAAAGGCTGCCCTGGACCCTGAAAACCGCTATATATGCCATTTCCCTGAGGATAATGCCATTTGGTCAATTAATTCCGGTTACGGCGGCAACGCACTGATGGGTAAAAAATGCTTTGCGCTACGCATAGCATCCTATCAGGCCAAGACCGAGGGCTGGATGGCCGAGCACATGATGATTCTTGGCATAGAAGACCCCAAGGGCAATGTCCGTTACGTTGCTGCCGCTTTCCCGTCGGCCTGCGGCAAAACCAATCTGGCCATGCTGATTCCGCCTGAGATTTACAAAAAGCAGGGCTACAAAGCATGGTGCGTGGGCGACGATATCGCCTGGATGCGCATCGGCGAGGATGGCCGCCTTTATGCCATTAACGCCGAAAAAGGCTTCTTTGGTGTTGCTCCCGGCACCAATGCGAAATCCAACTTGAACGCACTTGAAACCACCAAATATAATACCATTTTCACCAACGTGGCACAGAACCTTGACGACAACACGGTCTGGTGGGAAGGGCTTGATAAAAATCCGCCCAAGAATGCGCTAGATTGGAAGGGTAACCCCTGGAATCCCGATAGCGGCATCAAGGGGGCGCATCCCAATTCTCGCTTTACTGCACCCGCTGAGAACTGCCCCGTTATTTCTTCCGAATTTAATTCTCCGCAGGGCGTGCCAATAGATGCCATTATTTTTGGCGGTCGTCGCGCTAAGACTGCGCCGCTGGTTTATGAGGCGTTTGATTGGAACCACGGCGTATTCGTTGGCTCCATCATGGCTTCGGAAACCACCGCAGCCGCAGCCGGCGCTGTGGGTGTTGTTCGTCGTGACCCAATGGCGATGCTGCCCTTCTGCGGCTACAACATGGGTGACTATTGGCAGCACTGGCTTGAGATGGGCAAAAAGATGGGCGATAAGGCGCCTAAGGTTTTCAACGTTAACTGGTTCAGACTGGATGACGAGGGCAACTTCATCTGGCCAGGCTTTGGTGAAAATATGCGCGTCATCATGTGGATTCTCGGTCGGGCAGACGGTTCCGCCAATGGGGTAGAGTCCCCCATAGGCTATGAGCCTACCCCCGAAGATCTCAACCTTGAAGATCTTGATCTTTCCCCAGAAACTGTTGCGTCGCTGCTGGCGGTAGATCCGGAGCTCTGGCGCGAGGATATCGCTTCCATCAAGGAATTTTACGCCCGTTTCGGCGATAAACTGCCGGAAGAGATGAAAAAACAGCTTGCCGCGCTTGAAGCGCGTCTTGGCTGATAATTTTGAAAGGGGCTGGCAATACAAATGATTTCTGAAAAAGCCGAATCGACAAAAACTCTATGGCGCTCGATATTGGGGATTGTAATGGTATGCGCAGGCTGTGCATGCTTCGTACTCAGCTGTGTTGCCGCCATGATTTTATCCGGGCGCGAATAGTTTTAAATTTTTAACTGTCGACCGCAGGACAAAATGTTTGTCCTGCGGTCGACTTCACTCTTAGTAAAAAGCCTTTCTGCGCTTGTATTTTTAAATATTCAAAGCTTGCCGATAGTACATCTGCGCTTTAGGTATTCCTGTCATATCTACTGCATAACCGACTTCAGCGGGAGCCTCTTAACGGCTTATTAATCAACACGCCGTCTGTTTTTTTATAAG
>DATMYZ010000405.1:0-5020 GCA_035560675.1 Clostridia bacterium | reverse complement strand
GGACAATATCTGGCAGCACACTGAGGGATGGGTAGCAGCGCTTTGCCTGCAAAAAAAGAATTATGAGCTTAAAGGCGCATTTGGGAATGCTGTCGGCATCGATGAACTGTTAGAAACAGCTGTCTGGAACAGAATGAGTACGCTGGAACAGGAATTTTTGTTATCACTGTCTGTGTTTGACCGCTTTACGCTTAAACAGGCCATGATGATGCTGGATACCTGCGAATTGCCCGAATACGCCAGCGACCTGCTAACGCAGAACGATTTTATTCGTTATGATGATAATTCCCACGCCTATTTTTTTCACAGTCTGCTGCATGACTATCTCGAAAAACGCATGGCACAGAAAAAATCGACAGCATACTGGCGCCTTGTTTATCTTAGGGCTGGCGCTGCCTACGCGGCGGTTTCGCAACACTATAAGGCCGCCCGGTGTTATTATGAGATTGGCGATTTTGAGAATCTGCTTTCTCTGCCCTTTAAATGCAGCGATTTGGATGAATGGGTCGGCTTTGGAAGCGACCGGCTTGTTTCAGCCATCATAAAAAACTGCCCCGCAGAGATATTGCTCTCTCATCCCAAGAACCTGATCGTATTCGCCTTTGAGATGTTTTTGCTAGGACAGTATGAACTGTTTAGCACACTTTACCACATTATTACGCAAATACTGACTAAAGAAAACAAAAATTTGCAGGCTGGCGAATTCGAATGGCTCTCCGGTGAGTTGGCGCTGATGACATCGATGACAAAGTTTAATCATATTGAGCGCATGTGCGAAGAACAAAAAAAAGCCTATTACCTGCTGGGTGGTGCGTCCAAGCTTTTAACCTTTGTAGATGGGTGGACTATGGACGCCCCTTCCGTCCTGTACCTCTTTTGGCGCGAAAGTGGCGCTTTACAGCAGGAGCTGCGAAGCATGGATGAATGTATGCCCTATTATTACAAGGTTACCGATTACCATGGCATGGGTGCGGAAAGTGTTATGCGGGCCGAAGCACTGTTGCTTTCCGGCGATGATATCGGGGCAGAAATACTTTGTCACAAAGCCTTATATGCAGCCGATATGAAAGCACAAAACTGCATCTGCTTCTGCGCTGAATTGTGCCTTCTCAGAATTTCCATCCTTCGCGGCGACACGGGGCTGTTTGAACGAATTCTGGAAAACATAGAAAACCGCTCTTTGTCCGCAGTTGAATCTCGCCCCCGATATATTCAGGCCCTGATAAAGGGTTTTGTGTTTATTCAGCTCGACAACACCGACGCCATTGAAAGTTGGCTGTTTGAGCCGTCAGAGTTTAAAAGGCTCTTGTATATGCCCGCAGTGCCGTTTGGACAAATTGTTTACGCCGGATATTTAATAGTAAGCGGGCAATACGCCAAACTGATTGGCATTTCTGAACTGCTCATCGCTCAGGCAGAAGAACAGGGGCTTTTGCTGGCAAAAATCTATCAGCACATTTTTATGGCCATTGCGTATTTAAACGTCAGGCAGCAAGACCGAGCCCGGGAGCAGCTAAAAATCGCACTGGAGCTCGCCCTGCCGGATGCAGTCTACCTGCCTTTTGCAGAAAATGCAATCCTCCTGGGCGGTTTGCTCGACGGTGTGTGGCCCGATGATCATAAGGGCAGTATTGAGAAAATACATATAATGGCCCGCCGTCAGAGCGCGGGTGCCGACAACATCAACAAGTATATGACAAGCAGGGACTTTGTTCTGACTCCCAGAGAAAAAGAAATTGCCCTGCTTGCCAAAGGGGGAAAAACAAATAAAGAGATCGGCGCACTTCTTTTCATTTCTTCAGAAACAGTTAAAATGACGCTGAAAAAGATCTTCATCAAGCTTAATATCCGTTCCCGAGTACAGCTTGAAGCGTCTCAAATTAAATAAATACCCGTTGGGGAATATTATTCCAAAACGAACCGCCGTATTCTGAATATGGCGGTTCGTTTCTTTTTGAGCAAAGGAGGTCTGAAGCGAGTTGGAAAAATACTTTTACAGGCGGGTATTCCGCAGCGTAACGCCCTTGCCCAATTATCAGTTGAAAATTGAAATGGAAACCGGAAACGCTATTCTATTCGATTTTACCAGCAGACTGCGTTCGGTGCGCTACGGCAGGCTGCATGACCCTGAGATTTTCAAAAGTGTGCGCACAGATGGGGACGCCCTGATCTTTGGAATTGATGAAAAAGAGCTTGTGACCATCACAGCCGACGATTTTATGGACCTTTTAATGATTGACAGAACCAAATAAGAGGGGGGATTTTCTTTGACAACACTACTAGAGCTTGAGAGGTTGAGAAAAAGCGCAAAATTCTTTCTAGCATTAAACATCGGCATCGTGGCTGCGGCAACGCCCTTTTGGCCGTCACCTTTAAGTTTTGTCTTGCTGGTCGTCGGCGGAATTCTATTCTTAGCCGTAGTCAGAAAGAAAATGGGCAACTACAAAAACGCTTTTAAATGCAATATTGTAAAAGCAAGTCTGTCAGAGGTGTTTTCAGCGCTTTCTTATGAACCGAATCAGGGCATCACCGAGGATGAGGTTAAAAACTCAGGGCTTGTTCAACTGCAAGACGATTTTATCAGCAACGATTTGATCGTCGCCAAATATGGCAAGGTTAAATTCAAACAGTCCGATATTGTTATAACAGAAAAATTTAACCGGGTCGGTAAAGACAGCATTTCGCATGAGGATACCAAAACATGCTTTACCGGCAGATTTCTTGTTTTTGACTTCATAAAACCAACTGAAGCGTCGGTGCGAGTCATCGGTAAAAGCTTTAGCCCCGATAGCTTTAATCAAGGCGCAATAAGCGCGCTGGCGAATAAGCTCACGGATTCTAACAGTAAACATAAGGTTTTTATGGAATCGGAGATGTTTAACAACAATTTCGATGTTTTTTGCAGCGATGCGCAAAACGCTTTTTATATTCTGACGCCTCAAATTGTAGAAGCAATTACCGCTCTCTCAAAAGAATATCAAGGTAAAATAGCGCTGTGCTTCAAAGACAAAAAAATGTTTGTAGCCATCAGCAGCAAAAAAGATTCATTAGAAGCAAAGCTCCTGTCAAACCGTACCATCTGGAAAGAGAAGGAACTGGTTTTAAAGGATATTAAGGTTATTACCAATTTTATTGATCTGATGAGCCTTGAAAACAACGCCCTTGTAGTCGCATCCAATTAAAAATCTAAAGGAGATAAACGTCATGACTTATATTATTGTTTTTGCCATCGTAATCGTTGTCCCGCTGATTTGGTGGATCGCAACAGGCAACAAATTCAAACAGTTACTTGTAAAAATCAGTGAAGCGGGCGCAGGAATTGACGTCGCGCTGACAAAGCGTTACGACACCTTATCAAAGCTGTTGGACATCACAAACGCTTACGCCAAACACGAGGTTGAGACTTTTGAGAAAATAGTCAACCTCAGAAAATCCATGACGCTATCAGAAAAGGCACTTTTTAGCGAGCAGCTTGATCATATGCGCAGCAGGTTAAATGTCGTCGCCGAAAATTATCCAGAACTAAAATCAAGCGAAAACTTTAAGCAGCTTCAGGTATCCGCCGCTGATGTCGAAGAGCATTTGCAAGCGGCAAGGCGGCTTTATAACGCCAATGTTTCTTTGTTGAATCAGTTGGTTGTCTCTTTCCCCATCAGCATAGTCGCTAATTCCATGAAAATTTCTCAGCAAGACTTTTTTGCCGCGGAAGAGGCCAAAAAAGCTGATGTCGCCATGAAATTTTAATCAAGCAAGGAAAAATTGTTATGAATAAAACATTGAAAACGGTACTTATTACGTTGGGGGCAACCTTCGTTGTTCTATTTGCAGTCGTCATGATTTTTGGCGAGGACACTTCGACCCCTGCCAGAAGGACCGACGATATCAAAGAAAGCGCTTCGATATCATCGCAGGAGTCCCCTTCCGAACTGGCAAGCAGCATAGAGATTCCCGCTAAAATTATTGCGCCTGAAAGTCCCGCCGTTGAAGTTTCTGAAGAGCTGCTTAAAGCCACACTCGCTTATGATATTTTCGACTGGAACATGGCGAGTGAGCCAGAAAAAGTCGAGATTTCAAAGACTATAATGAGCATCTGGGATACCAGCGGCGGTTATTATGAGATGTCAGCGGAAGATCTGGCTGCTTATATCGACCAGAACCTGTACGACCAGGCGAATATCTTTGAAGTGGCCTGCGTGGCCGCGCAAATAGACCCTCTGCCCTATTTTGATTCAATCAGCTAACGGATAGCGGCGCAATAACGTTTGTCACAAAACCAAAGGGTAGCGTTCAATGACCCTTTGGTTTTATGCCCTTTTGATATAGAACAAAATACATTCCTGAGAGGTGAGCATCATGAAAAAACCAGCAAGCAGAATGCTGTCGCTCATGCTTGTCATAGCCAGCATATTTGGCATCTTCGCCGTGCAGTCCTCAGCGCTAACACCCGAAGAAATTATTGTTTTTAAAACCGCCTACACCAAAGACGAAAAATTTATAATGCCGGTCAATATAGGCTTGGGCGGAAGAGTCTCGGCCACCCTGACTGATTCTAACAATAACGTCATCGAAAACTTCACAACAATGCTGGTCGAAGCCGGAACGACGATGACCTATAAGCGTTCATTTTCGAGCGTTAAATCAGGCGTTTATTATTTAAATGTTGAATATGTCTATGCTGCCGATTACGGCATGGGCGAAAAATCAATCTCCAGAAGGCTTAAAATAACGCATAACGGTCCCGGGGCAAAGCTGACATTCTCTGAAACGTATCAATCCTATACCGATGCCGGTGATTTAAAGCAGGTTCTTAAATTGAACTACTCAAATGCCAAGGGTAAGAAAGTCAATTTTGAAGTTTATGACGAGTATGGCAATTTTATAAATAAATCAAGCCTGGTCTTAAATTATGTCAGCGGAACCTGCCACTATAACTGGAACTACTATCCTAGCAAGGGCGGGCTTAGAGCAAGCAACGGCATATACATCCTTAAATATTGGATTCAAGGTCAAACTCCTAAGC
>DATMYZ010000404.1:0-7265 GCA_035560675.1 Clostridia bacterium | reverse complement strand
GATATGCTTTGCAGCATTGCCGAAAAGCAGCGGGAGAGTGGTGTCGACGTCAAAATGCTGAAAATAGACGGAGCCCGTGAGATTGAGCCGATGCTGGCTCCCGATTTATATGGCATCCTTTACGCGCCTTCGGGTGCCAAGATTGAGCCAATTCGTCTGACAATGGCCTTTTCACACGGTGCTAAGCGGCTGGGTGCAACGGTTCTGACACACACGGCTGTTTCCGGCATTACCAAAAACAGCGCCGGTGCCGTAACCGGCGTTACGGTTGAGGACGGTACCCACTATGAAGCGGACAAAGTGGTTATTGCCTGTGGCTCGTGGTCGGCGGAGGTTGGCAAAATGGCAGGTATTGTTTTGCCCATTAAGCCCAGAAAGGGGCAACTGATCATCACAGAGCCAGTCGGTCCCTTTATGAAAAGTACGATGCAGTGTGCGCTTTATAATGTCATTAAATATATGCCTGAGAAAATCACCGACTCCAAAATATTGAAGATGGGGGCCTCTCTGAGTATGCACCAGACTCATGATGGTGGACTTTTAATCGGCGGCACTCGCGAATGGGCCGGTTTTGACCGGACGAATACCTTTGAGGCGGTTGAGGCCATCATGCGTCGCGCGGTACGTTTTTTTCCGGCGATTAAGGATGTAAGCATCATTCGCACTTTTGCCGGACTGCGCCCCTACAGCCCGGACGGCCTGGCGCTGATCGGCCCGACCAAAAAGGTTCCGGGGCTCTTTATTGCCGCCGGGCATGAGGGGGACGGCATCGCGCTGGCTCCGATTACCGGCAAGCTGATTTCGGAGGAGATTGTGGACGGACGGGCTTCCTATCCTATAGACACATTTAGCCCGGACCGTTTCTCATAAGTTTAAGAAACGGGGTGACATCCAAATGGAAAGATTTGTAGTCGCAATCACGCGCCGCTGTGGCAGCGGCGGAACGGAAATAGGCCGCATGCTTGCCAACGCGCTGGGCATAAACGTATACGATCGCGAGCTGCTGCGGCTGGCCTCTGACGAAAGTGGTATCAATGAAGCATTATTTGCCCATGCCGACGAAGAAACCAAAAAGAGTCTGCTCTACCGCGTGTCGCGCAAGGTGTATAAGGGCGAACTGATTCCGCCGGATAGCGACAATTTTCTCTCTAACGAAAATCTGTTCAATTATCAGGCCAAGGTGCTCAACGAGCTGGCAGATAACGAATCGTTTGTCGTCATCGGCCGCGCGGCGGGCTTTGTACTGCGCAACCGACCTAATGTTTTTTCGCTTTATCTCCATGCTCCGTTGGCGGCCTGCATTAAGCGCGAGTGCGGACGTTTCGACTTTACTGAAGAAGAAGCCATCCGGCACATCAACCAGAGGAATCAGCATCGCAGCGATTATTTTTCCTATCACACCGGCCTCGACTGGGAGGATGTCAACAACTACGATTTAAGCATTAACACGGCGTCTATTGGTTACGAAAATACGGTTGCGTTAATAAAATCTTTGCTTTTATACCAATTGGGTCGGCAAGCTTAAAAAGATACGCAGGAACGGAGAGCGGGCGAAGTATAACGCCCACTCTCCGTTTATTGTTTATCAAGAAAAACGGTACTACAGTTTAACACTAAGCGCTGCTTAAGTGTTATCCTCATGCATTCTGCGACGGATAATCAGCCGTAGCAGCTTTTGCCCGTTAAAGGGTATCAGCGGGCTGAGATAGCTGTGCCCTGTGATGGTGGGGGTGGTAGCAATGAGTACCAGTATCAGCACAATGCCAAAAATATAGCCCCAGAGGTTGAACAGCGCCGTGACGACCAGAAGCATCATACGGCAGAGCTTGACAGCATAGCCTAATTCAAAGCTGGGGGAGGCGAAGTTCGCTACCGCAACAAACGCCATATACAACAGCACCTCGGGGACAAACCAGCGCGCCTTCACCGCAAAATCGCCCAAAATCAGCGCCGATACAACTGAGAACGAGCTGCCCAGCGCGGCTGGCGTATTCAGTGACGCCTGTTTTAGGCAATCAATAATAAGTTCGACAATCATGAGCTGAAAAAAGATGGGAACCTTATTCATTTCTAGAACGCTTATAAAATCAATGGAATTTGGTATCCATTCAGGATTTTTGATAAAGAGAAACCACGTCGGTATCAGCAGCATGGTCAGTGCGTGGATGAGATAGCGCACGATACGCAGATAAGTGCCAACCAATGGCGGAAAGTAGTAGTCATTGGTATCTTGAAAGAAATCGAAAAAGGCAGTTGGCAGCAGGATGACTGAGGGCGAGCCGTCCACAATCAGCAGGATGCCCCCCTCAGTGATGGTGGCGGCGGCGGTGTCAGGCCGCTCGGTATAGCGAACCTTTGGGAAAGGATTATACCATCGACGGGGCAACATGGCTTCGGTCAGACTTTCTTGCGCCATAGCGAGCGTCTTGACTTTGAGCGTATCCAGCTTTTTGGCAATATTGTCAATCATTCGCTGATCGGCCCGGCCTTGCATATAACATAGAATAACATCTGTTTTAGAGATGCTGCCGATGGAATGGTACTGCATAGTCAAACGCGGATCACGGATATGGCGACGAATAAGTGCAGTGTTCAACAGAAGCGTTTCACAAAAGCTGTCACGCGCGCCGTGCATGACGCGGTCGCTGTCCGGTTCTTGCAAGGAACGAGTGGGGGCGGTGCGTACACCGACCAGAATGATTCCGGTTACACCCTCTACCACCAGAGCCACTTGCCCAATCAGAACCTGCGTAATAACTTTCTGGACGTCACTTTCACTTTCAACTTCGGTATAAGGAATATGTGCATCAATAAAACTTTTGGCGTCGGTGCATTTTTCAAGCTCATTGGGCTTTATCGTCAGCAACGTGTTCAATATGCGCTCCATAATGGTATCTTTGACCAATCCCTGCGTAAAATAAATGCGCGCGTCTCTGTTGCCAAATATAAAATCGCGCGTGACCAGATCAAAGCTTGCATCAACCCGCAACTTTGTATCCAGCATTTTAGTGATGTCCTGATATCGCTTTTTATCCGGTGTCAGCTCCTCTTGCTTTGCCATAAACGCCTCCGAATACTGTTGGTTATTTTAGGTTCAAACTGTATTATGTGCAATTTAAGGCAATATATGTCTGATGACGCATTTGTCCGGACAAGGTTTATGTTGTATTATGATTTTGATACTGGTAAAATATCACCTATGAACACCTTAAATGCGGAGGAATGGCATGGCGATTAATAAATACATGCGCGCGGCACTAAAGACACTCTCTTATTCCGAGCCAAGCATGCTTGAAAGCTATGAGATGATGCGTCGGCTAAATGCCATAAAGGGCTATGGCAGGGCGATTAAAACCTGCTGCCAGTGGGACCATCTTGTTCCCTGCGGAGACCACGATGTACCGGTGCGCATTTTTGCCCCCGATGCCGGTCCGCTCGACCGCCCAGTCCTGCTGTTCTTTCATGGCGGCGGCTGGGTTACCGGTAATATTGACGACTATAACGGACTTTGTGCCAGCCTGGCCAAGGCTACAGGGCAAATTGTCGCATCGGTGGACTATCGCCTGGCGCCGGAGTATAAGTTCCCTGCGGGCCTAAATGATTGCTATGCGGTGGCGCAAGCGCTTTTTAAAACGCCAAATGTCCTTCGCGTGAAACCGGAGCAGATCACACTGATCGGCGACAGTGCGGGCGGGAACTTAGCCGCTGCTGTTTCGCTGATGGCGCGGGATCGGGGCGAATTTTTTCCGCGCCGTCAGGTTTTGATTTATCCGGCGACGCAATCAGACCACTCCGAGCAATCGCCCTTTGAATCGGTGCGAGAAAACGGCAGGGATTATCTGCTTACCGCAAAGCGGGTGGCCGAATATATGCAACTTTATATGTCCGCGCCCGAAGATTTGAAAAACCCCTATCTGGCGCCCCTACAGGCAAAAGATTTCAGCCGTCAGCCCGATACGCTGGTTATTACCGCTGAGTTTGACCCGCTGCGCGATGAGGGCGAGGCCTATGCCAAGGCGCTGTCCACGGCTGCTAACCGCGTGGAGTTGTACCGGATACCCGACGCGCTGCACGGCTTTTTTATGCTGCCGCCCAGGTTTAAGCACGTGCAGTTATGCATGGGTTATATTAACGACTTTATATCGGAAAAAGGAGCTGCCGCTTTGTGAGTAAACGTTCTGCTTCAGGCTGGCGCAGGCTGGACAACGCCGCAAAGATATTCCCAAGTGCCACCTCAAAGGCCGACACCAAGGTGTTTCGGTTTTCGGCTGAATTAACCGAGTCGGTAGATCAATATTTTCTTCAGGATGCGCTAGACCGAACGCTTGAAGATTTTCCGAGCTTTCGCTGCGTGTTAAAGCGCGGTCTGTTCTGGTACTACCTTGAAGAGGCTGGTACCAGCTTTTTGGTTAGGGAAGAGGATGCACCCCCGTGCAGCACGATGTATTACGATTCGCGCTCACCGCTTTTTAACGTGACTTTTTATCTCAACCACATCAATCTTGAGGTGTACCATGTTCTCACCGATGGGGCGGGTGCACTGCAATTTCTAAAGGCGCTGACCTACCATTATCTGCTGTTGGCACATCAAGAGCTGGCTCGATGCTGCTCCGCACTGGATTTTGATGCCTCCGTGGCTCAGCGCATGGATGACAGTTTTGCTAAATATTACACCGGCAAAAAGAATATTACCGCCGCACTGGCTAAAAGCCAGGTGCCCGCCTACATCCTTAAAGGAGCTAAAACTGCAGAATGGCGTTTAAAGGTTATAGAGGGCGTTGTTCCGGCCGACCGCGTCGTGGCCTGTGCCAAAGGTATGGGTGTGACGGTGACGGCCTTTCTCTCGGCGGCACTCATCTGCGCCATCAAAGAAGAAATGAGCGAGCGGGATAAGGGTAAAAGCGTAGTGGTATCTATTCCCATCAACCTACACAAGTATTTTCCGTCCAAGACGGTGCGTAATTTTTTCAGCGTCGTAAATATTGGCTATTGCTTTGAGGGGCGCTCCGATGTGCTGAGCGATGTTGCCGCGTCAATGCGCGACAGCCTGACTGAAACGCTAAGCGGGGAATATCTGCAAAAACGGCTGGATATGTTGGCGGAATTAGAGCAATGGATGGTGGCACGCATTGTGCCGCTTTTTATCAAAAACGCGGTATTAAAGCGGTTTTATAAGCGCTCTGAAAAAGAGTATACCACCACGCTTTCAAACGTCGGTACGGTGGTTATGCCTGACGAGCTGCGACCCTTTATACGGCGTATCAACGTTATTAACAGCACCAAAGATTTACAGGTTTGCCTCTGCACCTTTGAAAACACATTGAGTATCAGCTTTACGTCGCGGTTTTTGAGCAATGATATTCAGCGGCGCTTTTTCCGCACGTTGAGCGGTATGGATATTCCCGTGGAAATAGTGGCGAACCGTTTTGAAGGAATGGGGGAAAGCGTATGAAAACCTGTGAGCGCTGCCATGTGACGGTGGTGGGCGACTTTGACAAATGTCCGCTGTGCCAGCACACCCTGACCGACGACGGGCAGAGGAACCCGGATGTTTTTCCGGTAATAGAAACGGTTTCTTACACACACGGGCTGTTTTTTAGGATTTTGATGTTTTGCCTGATTGCGGTTTCTATAATTTCAATCATGCTGGATTTTATGATTCCCGAACAGAATTTCTGGTCGCTGCTTGTGACGGTGGGAGCAACCTGCGTCTGGCTGAGTGTGGTGACGGCTATTCGGCAGCGGGGGGCGTTCCATAAAAAGCTGATGGATATGGGAATGCTCATCAGTGTGTTTTCGCTGCTGTGGGACTATCTCACCGGCTGGCACCGATGGTCAATTGACTATGTCATTCCGATTACGTTTATCTGTTGTATGCTGATTGCGGCAATACTCGGATGGGTCTTAAAGATGCCGTCGGAGCATTTTGCGGTCTATCTGCTGATTTTGAATCTGTGCGGGATGATTCCGACACTCTTTTTGCTGACCGGCTGGAACAAAGCACGTCTTCCGTCCTTTATCTGTGTTACCGTCAGTTTGTTGCTGTTTGCCGCGCTGCTGGTGTTCCAGTGGCAGATGGTTAAGAATGAGATTCGGCGCAGGTTTCATCTGTGATATAATAGAGCTATCAGCTATTTTTGCACTTGAGCTGATAGTAGAGACGATATCGGGAAGAATATTGCTCAGAGAGGCTCGGCTGCCGGCTTTATGATGAGGAATAGGGGTTTCTGACAAGTTTTGTGTAGAGGTATGTAACATGAAAAGATCGACTACCGCTATGTTTTGCGCGGCTGTTCTCATGGCAATTATAAACTTGGCCGCATGCGGCCAAGTTCAAAGCCTGCCAAAACCGGCGGTAGAGCTGCCAGCCGATCTATCTTCTTTTACCACAGTGAAATATGACTATAATTACGATACCGGCGCTTATAAATACGAATTTGAATTATCGAAATCGCAACAGGAGAGCTATTTAAAGCTGCTGCAAGCCGATAAATGGGTTGACCCCGGAGAACTTCCGGGCAGGGGATACACGCCGATTTTAGACGCGGTTAATGGGGCGGGCTGGAATTTAACGGTGGGCTACTGGGACGAAGAGCATACCATTATCGGCGTATTCAACGATGATCAAACCGAGAAAATATTCTATTTTGCTCCGATTGAGGTGCAGAAAGATGCCATGGCCTTTAAGGAAGTGCTTAGCCAAACTGAATCTGGCTCTTCTGCGCGATCATTGTAGGCACATACAGCCGTTTGAGAAATTTGACAATGGTAAGGGGAACGTTTATGGCGATCAGGAGCACAGCTAAAGCCATTATTCTGCATAACAACAGCATTCTGGTCAATAGATGCATTAACGATTATGGAAAGACTTATTTTGATTTGCCGGGCGGCGGACAAAATCAATTTGAAACGATAGAAGAAGCCGTCATCAGAGAGGTTTTGGAAGAAACCGGGTACCTGATAAAAGTCGGGCAGCTTGTCGCTGTTGCGGAAGAAATATGCGATGATACAGAGCTAAGAAAAATGTATTTTGATTATACACACCGAATTTTACATCTATTTTTGGCTGATCTGGCGGATGAAAGAAAGGGAGAAATCAAGGAATCGGACTGGCAGCAGCAAAATAGCCTATGGATTCCTGTAAACGAAGTGGATACCCTGATTTTTCGCCCTGCCAATCTGACCGGTCAGATATCATCTCTGATTTCTGGAGAGCATATTCGGTATCTGGGGTGCAGCCGTTTTGTGAACCTGTAGTACATAAT
>DATMYZ010000403.1:0-3020 GCA_035560675.1 Clostridia bacterium | reverse complement strand
CTATAATGGTTTAAAATGCGCCGCATGAAGAGAGGAGCTGGGGAAGATGTTCAGCGTTTTTCTTGTAGAGGACGAGATTATTATTAGGGAGGGCATTAAAAATCTCATCGCATGGGATGACTACGGATTTATTTTTGCGGGAGAAGCAACTGATGGGGAGGTTGCATGGCCGCTCATACAAAAACGGAAGCCTGATATTGTCATTACAGACATTAAAATGCCTTTTATGGACGGGCTTACCCTTAGCCGTCTTATCCGCCGTGAACTTCCCGATACGACAATTATTATTTTAAGCGGATATGATGAATTTTCCTATGCGCGTGAGGCCATTTCTATCGGAATCAGTGAGTATCTGCTCAAGCCCCTTTCACGCGACCAGCTGATAGAGGTCCTGTGCCAAATCAGGGAACAAAAGGAAAAGGAGCAGGATCAGCGTCGGCATATGGCCCGTTTCAATGCCGAGATGCAGAATTATCTTGCCAGCTCTCGTCGAGACTTTTTCGAGACGCTGGTCAGCGGGCGGTACTCGGCTTCAGAACTCCTTGAAAGAACCGAAAACCTGGGGCTTAATCTCGCAGCCGAGCGGTACAATATCGTTCTATTCCTTCTGGAAGAAGATTTGCTTCACACTGAATATTCATCACAACTGGGCGATGCACAATCCGCCCTCTGTGACTGCTTTGTGCAGGAAAAGAATGTGGCAATGTTCAGCATGGGGGTTGATATGACAGCCTTTTTAGTGATGTCTGAAGCAGATGCTATTGAGGATAATACCGCCCGATGTGTGGAGAGCATTCAGAATTTATCCCTGTCAATGGAAAAGGCTGTAAACTGGTCGGTCGTCACAGGAAAACCAGTTAAACGGCTGAGTGCAGTGGCTGATTGCTATAGGAGCGCCAGAAAACAACTTTTTCGCATCGATACCGGCACCTCAGACAGAGCCAACAGCCGGTCTTTTATGCTCGATTTTAATCCAAATGATATGGATGCCACTAAGTTGGATCAAAGGATTATCGCAAAATTTTTAGCGAACGGCCTGCCGGATGATCTCGACGGCTTTGTTCAGGATTTCTTTTGCGCCATGGGTGAGAAATCAGTACAATCGCTGCTGTTTCGCCAGTATGTCGTGCTGCATATCCAGTTCAGCGTCAATGCCTTTCTGGAGCGGTTAGACTGCACACCAGAAGCGCTAAAACCATCGGGTGATCATATGCCCCGTTTGCAGGACTCCGTTAACTCTTTAGAGGGTGCTAAAAAATATGTGCGATGGCTATTAGAGAGGGCCCTTTTTCTTCGCGATCAGGCGGTGAACAGCCGTTATGCTGTTATGCTTCAAAAGGCATTGAACTATATGCGAGAAAATTATGCCGACCCGAACCTCAGCCTTAACACAGTTGCCTTGGTGGCTAACGTGAGCCCCACCCATTTTTGCGCCATATTCAGCCATCAGATGGAAAAGACTTTCGTCGAATACCTGACTGAACTGAGGATGGAGCGAGCCCGAGAGCTTCTTTGCTGTACGGATATGCGGTCGCGCGAGATTGCCCCGGCAGTGGGATATAATGACCCGCATTACTTCAGCTTTCTGTTCAAGAAAATGAATGGCAGCTCCCCACGGGACTACCGAGCGGGAAGGAGAGCCACATGAGCAAACCCGATTTAGGCATAAAAAAAAGTACAACACTTACCCGGCAGTTACGCGCTCTGCTGGCGGGGGTGGTGTTGCCTTTTCTTCTGATGACGGCCATTCTGCTTTCCCTCCTATGGTCTTATAACCGCGAATATGCTGTGACGCTTCTGAATGTTACCACTGCCAGCGAATTTAACTTTGAATTTAAAAACAAGCTGGATTTGGATATGTACTATTTTGTAGTGGGCAGCAAAAGCATGGACCACTTGCCGCTAGAGGAGGTGGACAAAGCCCGGGAGGTTATTTTGCGTCTACAGAAGACAACTACCCAGAAAGAAAATCAATGGCGCATACGCAGCATGTTAAATCTGTCAAACCGCCTATCGGAGTGTATGCAAGAGATTCAGAGCACCCGCAGCTATGACGCTCGAATTGAACAGCTGGAACATAATATCTATATCATTACTGATCTCATTCAAACCTACATGCATGCGTATATTTACGATGAAGTCAGGGAGCTTTCTACCCTGCAAAAGGATATTGACCGACGGGTTAGTACGACTGTATTGGCAACATTAGGCATCAGTATGCCGCTTGTGTTGTTTATGCTGATGTATTCCGCTCATTTTACACGTAATATTACCGACCCCATTTTGGAGCTGTGCCGGAAGGCAGAGCATTTGGGGAAAGGAGATTTTGCTGTCGTACCGGTTTGCACCGGAAACGTAGAGATTCAAACGCTAGATGACGGCTTCAACAAAATGGCCGGCCGCATTAATGATCTGCTCCAACATGCAAAGGGCGATCAGGATGCCTTACGCAGAGCCGAGCTGGAGCTTTTACAGGCTCAGATAAACCCGCACTTTCTTTATAACACATTCGATTCTATTGTTTGGCTGGCTGAGACGCATCAGAACAATGAGGTGGTACAAATGACCACCAATCTTTCCACGTTTTTTAGAAATTCTCTTAGTAAGGGGAAGGATATTATCACGCTGGAAGCGGAAAAACAGCAGATGGAAAGCTATCTGAAAATTCAGCAGGTGCGTTATCGAGATATTCTCTCTTATGAAATATCTATCCCTGAAAAGCTTTTGAAATATATCATTCCAAAGCTTACACTTCAGCCGCTGGTGGAAAATGCGCTTTATCACGGGGTTAAAAATCGGCGAGGTTTGGGACATATCTCGGTTGTAGGCCATGATGAAGGGGATGAGATTCTTCTTACAATCCATGACGATGGCGCTGGTATGAGTCCCCAGCAACTGAACACCCTTCGCGCCGGCGTTTACGAAGACAAGCATACTGGGTTGGGGCTGGTCAACGTTCATAAGAGACTGCGTTTTTACTATGGAGAACGCTACGGCCTTTCATTTGAAAGCACTTTGGG
>DATMYZ010000402.1:0-5203 GCA_035560675.1 Clostridia bacterium | reverse complement strand
ATATAATGTAATGAAGGATGAAAGGAGGAGTAGCCGTGGATTTGACTTTGCCGCAGCGGCTGCAGGACTATATTGACTCTGAGATGCATCACGAGGCGCTTTACCGCGCTATGGCGGAAAAGGCACCTACCGAACACGACCGACAGCTCCTTTTGGAAATTGCTGAGAATGAACGCAATCATGCGGATGAATTTAAAGGCATATATCAGGCTGCGGTCGGGCAGAGCTATGAGCCCGAAATAGTGCCGCCCGACATGGAGGCACCATACCAAATTGTGCTGCGACAAATGATCATTTATGAAAATGCGGCATTTCAGGAGTATCATAATCAGTTTATAACAAGCAAAGATCCCGTGTTGAAAAAAACCTGCTATCAAACTGGGAAAAACAAAAGCGATCACATTAATAAGCTGATAAAATTGATGGTTGATTAGCCCCACGTCTGCAGCCAGAAGCTGCACAGTATTGGGGTTTCACTCCAATAAATTTAAATCTTGGCAATGGGTTTTCCGCCCAATGTTGTCTTGGTCGCAGACGGATTAGCCCATTGTTTTTCGTTGTGTTAACGCGAGAAAATCTGTCCGCAAATTTTTCGGGCTTCTAAAATGACATCCGTTTAAAGCTAAAGACATGTTCGGGCAGAACATATTCTCAGACAACGGAAAACACCGCCCTTGCGGACGGTGTTTTCCGGATGCAGACAAACTAGAAAAGGAGTAATCAAATAAGGAAAAAGTGGATATCGTAGTTAAGGACGAGCCTGCCTTATAGCGAGAACAGCAGCTGGCCGTAGGTGGGGAAAGGCCATGCATTCTCATCTACCATGGATTCCAGCTCATCGGCGACCGCGCGCAGCTCCTGCATCATGGCAAAGAGACTGTCGTGGTGGAACTTGGCACACTCTAGCAGGTCGCAGAAATCCTTGGTCTTAAGCAGTAACGAATCGAGCTCGTCGATCTTGCTGCTTAGAGAGGCGGCGCGCAAAGACAGCTTGGTGACCAGCGCCTCCTCGGTTTTGCAGGAAATCTCAGACGAAAGGGCCTTCTTGGCGGCAGCGCCTTCGGCAACCTTTCTGGTGTATTTAAGAACGGCGGGCAAAATATTTTTGCGAGCCAGATCCAGCATGGTATATGCCTCAATATCAAGAGTTTTGCAATAGTTTTCAAGCAGAATGTCATAACGCGAGTGCATCTCGGCAGCGGTGAAAACACCATGCTTCTCAAACATCTTGATATTCTTATCAGCGATAAAATAGGGAATGGCTTCTGGTGTGCTCTTGAGGTTCAGAAGACCGCGGCGAGCCGCTTCCTTCTGCCAATCCTCAGAATAACCGTCGCCGTTAAAGATAATTTGCTGATGTTCTTTAACCGTCTTCTTAATCAATTTATTGAGCGCTGCGGTAAAGTCTTCGGCAGCTTCCAGCTGGTCAGCAAACTGGCTAAGCTCCTCGGCAACAATCGAGTTGAGCACCACGTTTGGGCCGGAGATCGAGAAGCTGGAGCCGGGCATACGGAACTCAAACTTGTTGCCGGTGAAGGCAAAAGGCGAGGTACGGTTGCGGTCGGTCATATCCTTAGGGAAGCGCGGCAGTACATTGACGCCAATGGTCATATCCTCTGCGGCGCGGCCATTATAAGCGGTTCCGTTGGCAATTGCATCCAGAATAGCAGTGAGCTGATCGCCCAAGAAGATAGACAGAATAGCAGGGGGCGCTTCGTTTGCGCCTAGGCGGTGATCATTGCCGGCTGAAGCGACTGATACGCGCAGCAGGTCTTGATAATCGTCAACAGCCTTAACAACCGCAGCCAAAAACAGCAGGAACTGTGCGTTGGCCTCGGGCGAATCACCGGGCTCAAGCAGATTGACGCCGGTGTCGGTGGCGATGGACCAGTTGTTGTGCTTGCCGGAACCGTTGACACCTGCAAAGGGTTTCTCGTGCAGCAGGCATACCATGTTATGACGCAACGCAACCTTTTTGAGCATTTCCATCGTCAGCTGATTGTGGTCAGTGGCAATATTAGTCGTCGTAAAGATCGGCGCAAGCTCATACTGAGCTGGAGCGACTTCCTTATGTTCGGTCTTGGCCAGTACGCCAAGCTTCCAAAGCTCTTCATCAACATCCTTCATGAAGGCGATAACGCTGGGGTCGATGGCACCGAAGTAATGATCCTCCATCTCTTGACCCTTAGGAGCCTTGGCGCCAAATAGCGTGCGCCCGGTATAAACGAGGTCGCGACGCTTCTGAAACATATCCTTGCTGATCAGAAAGTATTCCTGCTCGGGGCCTACGGTGCTGGTCACACGAGTAGCAGGGGAGTTAAACAGTTTGAGGATACGCAGCGCCTGAACGTTGAGCGCTTCCATCGAACGCATAAGCGGGGTTTTCTTATCCAGAGCCTCGCCGCCGTAAGAGCAGAACGCTGTGGGAATGCACAGGGTGCCGTCCTTGATAAAGGCGGGGGAGGTGGGGTCCCAGGCGGTGTAGCCACGGGCTTCAAAAGTTGCGCGCAGGCCACCGGAGGGAAAAGAGGAAGCATCCGGCTCGCCGCGAATCAGTTCTTTTCCCGAAAATTCCATAATAATATTGCCTTGGTCAGTCGGAGAAATAAAACTGTCGTGCTTTTCAGCCGTGATGCTGGTCATGGGCTGGAACCAGTGGGTAAAATGGGTGACACCCTTTTCTACCGCCCAGTTCATCATGGCGTTTGCAATCACGTTCGCCAGATCAAGGGTGAGAGGCTTCCCTTCCTTGATGAGTTTGTGAAACTCCTTATAGCTGGCCTTGGGCAGTTTGTCTTGCATGACACTGTCATTAAAAACCATACTGCCAAAAATTCCCGGTACGTTTGTCATCATCAGTTCCTCCTATCAATGGGGATTCTACACACAATAAAAAACAAAAGACACCATGAGCCTTATGGCCCACAGCGTCTTTGCTGGTATGTTGCTATTATAGCTGCGTTTTTGTTATTTGTCAACAGTAAATCTGAAATTTTTTATTTATAATCCTGCAAATATCGGCTTGCACGCAAAATGATATCTGTGTTACAATACCACACATTAGGGGGTGCTTTAGTTGAATTACACCGAAAATGAAGTTCTGGAGTATGTCAAAGAAAATGACGTCAAATTTATCCGACTGGCATTTTGCGATTTGTTTGGCATCCAGAAAAGTGTTTCCATTACAGCAGATGAACTCCCGCGCGCTTTTGCAGGGGGGATCTCTTTCGATGCCTCGGTAGTGGAAGGCTTTTTAAACGCCGATAAATCCGACCTGTTTTTGTTTCCAGACCCTGCCACACTAGCTGCGATGCCGTGGCGGCCCAGTCGCGGCGGTGCTGTGAGCCTTATTTGCGAGGTGCGCCAATCCGACGGCAGCTTGTTTGAGGGCGACAACCGTGCGCTGCTTAAAAAAGCATGTGCGCGCGCCGACGCGATGGGGTACAGTTGTCAGATTGGCCCGGAGTACGAGTTTTATCTGTTTGAGCTTGACGAGAGATCTAACCCGACCAGACAGCCGATTGATCGCGCCAGTTATATGGATATTCCGCCAGCCGACCGGGGCGAAAATATCCGCCGAGACATTTGTCTGACGCTTGAAAAAATGGGCGTTATACCCGAAAGCTTTCACCACGAGCAGGGCCCTGGCCAGAATGAAATTGATTTTCACTATTCCGACGCGCTGACCACCGCCGATCAGTTCGTCACCTTTAAGGGTGTGGTCAAAGAAATGGCGGCGCAAAACGGCATGTATGCTTCATTTATGCCAAAACCGCTTGAAGGACTGGCGGGCAGCGGCATGCATATCAATATGTCGCTGGTTAAGGACGGGCGCAATATTTTTATCGGGCGTCAGTACGGCCACTGTGCCGAGGCCGAAAGCTTCATCGCGGGCATTCTCGCCCATGTGCGCGAAATTACGGCATTTTTAAACCCAACGACCAATTCTTACAGGCGTTTTGGGGCGTTTGAAGCGCCGCAATATGTCGCGTGGTCGCATTCCAACCGTTCTCACCTGATACGCATTCCAGCTGTTGACGGCGAAAATACACGCATGGAGCTGCGCTCGCCCGATCCGACCTGCAACCCATATATTGCGTTTGCGCTGCTGATGCATGCCGGATTTGACGGCATTGAGCAGGGGCTTGCGCTGCCGCAGGCCGCGACAGCCCATATGTCCACTGCTGCGCCGGAGGAGCTCATGAAATACGATAAGCTGCCCGAAAGTTTGGGCCAGGCGCTTGATTTGGCCGAAAAAAGCGCGTTTGTCAAAAAGGTTCTGCCAACTGCGACGCTGCAAGGGTTTGTGACTGCCAAGCGCCGTGAGCAGGCTGCTCTGGACAATGCGGAATATAAGAGCAAGTGCGAACAGCAGATGTATTTCGAACGGTATTAAGCGTCAAGGGATTCAAGGCATGAAGAGAGAGGGTGAGCGGCATGGAAAGGGTTTTGATTGTTTCTTCGTCGGATAGCGGGCAGCAGTTTATTACCGATCTGCTGTCCCCGCAGGAGCAGTCAACTGCAACCACCGCTGCCAGCGGTGCGGAAGCCAGGCGACTGCTGGCGGATTTCGACTATGATACGGTTGTTGTCAATGCACCGCTATCCGACGAATACGGGCACGAACTGGCTTGCCTTGCCGCACGGCAGTCGATGGCTGGTGTACTCATGCTCGTCAAAAACGAGCGGGCCGACGACGTGGCGGCCCGGGTGGAGGATTACGGCGTTTTTGTCATCCCCAAGCCGGTGTCACGGCCGTTCTTTTTTCAATCACTAAAGTTATTGAGGGCGTCGCGTCGCCACATGATGGGGCTGCAGAAAGAAAACCGTAAGCTTCAGACCACCATAGAAGAGATACGACTGGTTGATCGCGCCAAATGTGCGCTGATTCAATGCCTTTTGATGACCGAGCCCCAGGCGCATCGTTATTTGGAAAAGCAGGCGATGGATCTACGGCTGACAAAGCGTGAGGTGGCGGAAAATATTTTAAAAACCTATGAGCTTTAGACTGTTGATCACGCAGATGTTGCCCGGTTTGGCGGCGTTGTGGCTTTATAAAAATGGTGCTGTGCGCTCGGGGCATAGGAGGAAGAGCGTATGAAGCGCCCAGATTCGGTCACACAAATATTTTATTGGAACCGCTTTTTTATTGCAATATTCTTGAAAAAGTGCTATAATTTCCGCATTATTGTTCTTGGACAAT
>DATMYZ010000401.1:0-6598 GCA_035560675.1 Clostridia bacterium | reverse complement strand
GGAATATTGCGCTTAACAGGAGGATTTTTAATGAAACAAACACTTGCACTCATGATGGCCGTTGCGGTACTGGCCACTACAACGATGACATCCTTAGCGGCGACAACCATTAACTATCCGGTCAGCGGTATCTCCTCCCAGGCGTATGTTCTGGATGACGACGATAAGATGTACCTAACCAGCACCTATGCCGTGGATAAGGTGAATTATGGCGAGACGGCATATTTTCCGCTGCTCAGCTCGAATTCCAGTGCGATTAGTGACGCCAAAACGGCTTGGGAAAATGCTAAGACTGCTAAAACAACCGCCGATAATGCGTATACGGCGGCGTTAACAAGTTATAATACCGCTAATGAAGCGCTGAAAGCGTATAACGATGCGAAGTCGGCGCTGGACGAGTATAACACTGAATTTACTCCTTTGAATAATGACCTGACAACGGCCAAAAATGATCTTCCTGGTTTGATAGCTGCCAAGGAAGCTGCGATAAAAGTGCGTGATGAAGAAGCATGGAAAAAAACGATGGACAGCGGCAGCTGGGATGATCAAGCAAAGCAGGCGCAAAAGGATGTCGATGATACTGCCGAAGCATTAGCCAAAAAGAATGCGGCGATCGAAAGTATTGAAGCAGAAATTAAAGCGCTAGGCTCTCTATCCACCCTGACGAGTACAGAACAAGCCAAACTGGCGCTACTGCTTTCAGTCACCGGTAATACAGCGTCGCTAACCGCTGCCCAAGCGGTGGTGACAGACAGAGCAAAGGCATTGGAAACGGCAACCACTAATCAAAAAAGCGCTGCCGAAAAAGTGGAAACAACTGATACGACCTATAAAAACGCACAGACAAACGCCTACACCTTTGTTTACGAGCCTGACGCGATAGATAATGTTAAGATCACTAAAAAGTGGGAAGAAAGCGGGACTTATGCTTCTTCTGTCGAAGTAGTCAAAAAGAGAGTGCAGAGCACGATAAAGGGCGCAACCACATCTTCTATGCAGAGTATTTACTTTTTGGCAATTAAGATCAAGAGCGGCAGCAGCACACAGGACAGAGACCTGCTAGGTAAGGTAACGCTGAAAAAAAGCGGAACCAATGGCTATGAGGTAACGACTGATATCACACTGGAACTCGGTTACTCTTCCGCTTCAGACAGCGACGGCGAAATTCCTAAAACACCAAAAACCTTTAAAGAAGGCAGCGGTTTTGACGCGGAAAGCAATTATGTGTTTACATTCGCAGCAGACAGCGACAGCCGATTTGAGGTGAGTACTGTCGGGCAGGGCAGTATTGTTCTGGGCTTTGACACAGAATATGACGAGGATATTGAGGATGATTATCCTGATGCTATACTTGAATTCTTTAACGGGAACTATGCCAGCTTTAACAGAACCGGAAGGTTGTATCTCGGTACAACCAATGATGACGGCTATGTTTATGAGATTAGCAAAACGGGTGTATTGACTCGTATAAGCCCCGATTATGACGATAGTGAGGACGCATATGTGATCACCACCAGAACGCTGGGGCGCTATGTGATTTCTGACACCAAGCTGAAAATTACCAGCAGTTCTTCAAGCAGTTCAAGCAGTACGGGCTCCGGCAGTGGATCCGGCACCGGCTCCGGAGTTGGTGGCACGGGTACCACCGTAGTGTCTGGGACTTCTTCCACGCCAAGCTATACCTACACGTCCCCTGCAGCAACCTCCAGCGCTGCACCACCGCCTGCATCGTCCTCCTCAAAACCGGAGGAAAGCGAAAGTGAGTCCGAAGAGAGCGAAAGCGAACCCGAAGAGCTTGAGGATGAAGACGACATCGTTGATGTCGTTGTCGACGACGAAGAAGCAGAAGGCCCAGAAGAAAAAAGCGGAATTGCCACTTGGGTATGGGCGCTGATTATTGTCGGCCTTGCGGCTGTGCCGGTCACCATCGGCGTTGTGTATTATCTGCACAACAGACCGCTGCGCAGAGATTTCTTCAAGAACGATGAAGAAGGCTTCGATGTTGATGATGATGACGAAGATTAAACAGAAATTGTAAAAAAATGCGCCCTGTTTGCTATACAGTATGGTATACTGAGCAGCAGATAGGGCGCGTTTCATTTTGATTTTCGCAAAGTTTAAAGGAGCAGAACAATGGCAAATAAAAGTAATTTAATTCTCAAACAGGTTCAAACCGTTATTGTGGGCAAGGATGAGGTTCTCTCACGTGTGCTCATGGCGATACTCTCTGGCGGCCATATCCTGATGGAAGACGTTCCAGGTGTTGGCAAAACCACGCTGGCTCTGGCGTTTGCCAAGACACTGGGTATTAGCTTTAAGCGCATTCAGTTCACCTCCGACAGTATGCCCTCAGATGTTGTCGGCTTTTCGGTCTATGACAAGGCCGGAGGGGCGTTGAGCTATAAGCCCGGTGCCGCTATGACCAATCTTTTGTTGGCCGATGAGATCAACCGCACCTCAAGCAAGACCCAATCTTCACTGCTGGAAGTGATGGAAGAAGGACAGATTACGGTCGACGGTGTGACGCGTTCGGTTCCGCAGCCGTTTGTGGTTATCGCCACACAGAACCCTGTGGGAACGGCTGGCACGCAGATTCTGCCGCATGCTCAGCTTGACCGCTTCATGGTTCGGCTTCAGATGGGATACCCCGATTTTGCAAGTCAGGTCAATATTCTGCGAGACAGACAGACCGAAAACCCCTTGGATTTCGTTTCGCCGGTGATAAGCGCGGCGGAGCTCATCGCGATGAAAAACGATGTCGCGTCGGTACATATTGCCGATTCGCTCTATGAATATATCACACATTTGGCGCAGGCGACCCGCAGTCACCCGATGGTACAGCTTGGCCTTTCGCCGCGTGGTGCTCTGGCGATCTGTCGTATGGCAAAGGCCTATGCCTATGTCTATGACCGCGACTTCGTGGTCCCGGACGATATTGCCGCTATATTCTGCGACGTTTGCACCCACCGCATGTTGCTGAGTGCCAAGGCTAGGCTGGCTAATCTGGCTGCCGCCGATATTTTAAAAGAAGTGTTGGAGTCTGTGGCCAAACCGGTTTCAGGCAGCTCATCGGTGATTTCCGGCAGAGGAAAACGCAGATGAATGCAGCAGTCTGGCTGATTTGGCTGGCTGCCATCCTCCTTATGGCGGTTTTTGGGCAAACGCCCGCATTGCGCTGGTTGCTGATGTTGCTACCGTTTTGTTTTGCAGCATCGGCCTTTGTCACTTGGTTGGCATCCAAGCAGCTGTCAATTTCGGTGAAGGTTAAGGAGGGCGGCGGCAAAAAACAGGGAGCTAGGGGCGAGTTAACAGTTAAAAACCCCAGTTATCTGCCCATTTTGCAGTTGCGCTGCACCCTGCTGTTGCGCAATCTGTTGACCGGCGAGGATACTGAGCAGTCGATTTCGGTGCCGGTGATTCCAAGAAGCAAACGTAAGATAACCTTTCGAATTAAATCGCAGCACTGCGGGCAGGTTGCAGTCACGTTTAAGCAGGTTGCCGCTGTTGACTTTTTTGGTGTCACGCGCTATCGCCTAAACTTTACCGCAGAGGCCGATACCATTATCATGCCAAGTACTTTTCTGATGCATGTTTTGCCGATGATAGACAGTGTCTGTCCGGAAGAAAGTGATGAGTACGAGCCAGACAGAGCGGGGTATGACGTCAGCGAGGTGCACCAGATACGCGGCTATGTTCCGGGGGACAGCGTGCGCCAAATCCATTGGAAGCTGACCGGAAAATTTGATCAGCTGATGGTCAAAGAGGCCGGACGGCCTTTAAAGCACGCTATGCTGTTGTTTTTAGATTTTTCTGCCGGCGGCGCCAAGAGAGCGACACCGGCCTGTCTTGATGCCCTGGCCGAGGTGGCAGTTTCGCTGTCTCAGGCGCTGCTGGACGCCGGTATTGCGCACCTCATCAGCTGGCGCCAGCAAAACGGAGAGTTGTCGCACGCCTCGGTACAAAACGCCGATGAGCTGACCGAAACGCTGCCTGAATTGCTTTCAGCACACGGTTTTGAAGAACTTCCACAGGGGCAGGCGGGTAATCTGTTTGAGAATCTTCATTTTTCACAGATGATATGGCTGTGTACCGAGGTGCCGTTGCTGTATTTTGATACCAATGCCAAGATGACGGTACTGTGCTGTACCGATTCGCGTCGAAAGCACAAGGAAGGCAATGACGAAGCAGTCGTCTTTTTTACGCCAGGGTCTTATCAGCAGGACATGGCTAATCTAATTCTCTAAAACCTGTGAGGTGACCTGTTTGAAACTGCATCGAGGTCCTGCTTTACAATTGACTATTTCTCCCGAAAAGGCAGCTTCGGGTATAGACCTCACCGAATTACTCGGCGATATTGCGCTTGCGCTGCTACTGTATTTTGGCTTGGGCGGGCTGATGGTCAGTCTGTTTAAGCTGCCGGTTCTTGGCATGGTTCCGGCGGTTTTGGGGGTTTTAATTATCGCTTGCGCTTTTGCGTTCTGCCCCACAACTAAAAGCCGCCTGCTCGGTGTTGCCATGCTGATCACTTGTATTATCATCTTGTGGATTCTAGCGGCAAAATATGCCCGGGCCGGTCTTTCGCTGACCATGAACAGTCTTTCGACCGCGATAGATATTGAGTTTTTACACATCAACGCGCAGTATACCATTGATGTGGCGCCATCCATCTATCTTGCCTGCGGAACGCTGTTTCTTACGCCATTTGCCGTATTATTGGCGCTTGCGTGTATCTTTATCGTGCGCAATACTATCGGCTGGGCGGGCATTGCCATATTGTTGCCGTTTGTTGCCGTTGGTGTATTTGAGGCGGTCAACCACACCGGCGTCTGGTCTGCGTTGCTTTGCGCGGGTACAGCGCTGTTGCTGTGCCGCCGCCTTGCCGTTGCGCCGGGGGCGAAAGATGCTGGCGGGGCAATGCTTTCGGCGGGGGCGGTGCTGCTGGCTGCTTGCCTGTTGGGAGCGGCGGTGTTGCTGCTTGCCCCAGCGAATATTCCTGACAAAACAGCGTACCTGCTGCAAAAGAACCAGCGCAATATTTTGGCTAACATCCACCGGATGCGCTATGAATCGAATACCGCCATCGTTTTGCCCGAGGGAGATTTTTCAGGGATAACTGAGCCGAATTTTAGCTATGAGACAGTTTTAAAGCTGACTATGAGCCAGCCGGATTCGATTTATCTGCGCGGTTATATCGGCGAGGTCTTTACCGATTTTGGCTGGGAACCAATCGATAAAAAAGTGATGAATTCTTACACCAGCCTGTTCTATCAACTTCATAAGAATAATTTTTATCCACAGACGCAGCTGGCCGATCTGGCTGAAATTCTGGATGAAACGCTAACGGACGAGGACGCCCTGACGCTGACGGTGGAAAACAGTGCTGCTTGCCGCGGCTATATTTATGCGCCCTATGAGCTGTTAAAGGCCAATAAAGCGCTTCTGCCCGCTGACAACCTGCTAGAATCACGACTGATCAGCGGCGGACTGTATGGCACCGCCGACTACAAGCTGACAGTGCTGCCTAATCAGGTTAAGCGATACAAAAAGTTGGCTGAAATGCTTGAACAGCAAAGCACTAATCCGTCAGATGCGCTGCGCAGCTATCTTGAGCAGGAGAGCAAATACCGAAGCTTTGTTTATGATCAGTATACTACTATTTCGCCTGAGGATAGTGCGCTGCTGACCGCTTATATCGGCGACCCCGGTATTGCGGGGCAGACCCATGTGGCCTATAAGGACGCTAAAAACAATATTCTGGCTATTTTAACTCGGCAGCTGGAATATTCAGATGACAATGCTGCATTTGATGGCAACGGAAGTTTTATTCGATATGTAGTGCGCAAAAACCAGAGCGCCTCTACGGTGGGGTATGCCAGTATGGCAGTCATGATGCTGCGGCATTACGGTATACCTGCCAGATATGTCGAAGGATATCTGATTACCCCCGATGATGCCGAAGCGATGGGGGACGACAAGAACCTAGACCTTTTGGATTACAACGCACATGCATGGGCGGAATATTATCACGACGGAGTGGGGTGGATTCCCTTTGAGGTTGACCCCAACTATCTTGGCGTGATGGAGGGTATTACCGACCCGCCGTCCTATGGTCAGAGCAATCAGGGCGGCGCTTCGGAGGAGCCTGAAGAGATTCCGCCCGAGCGTGATCATGACCGCGACCACGACGACGAAAACGCCGGATGGCCTGAAAAACTGTTGGAAACGCTGCGCCTTTTGTTGCCGTTTCTGCTGGCACTGTTGACTTTGGCAGCGTTAGTGGGCGCATGGCTGTATTATCGATTTAAGCGTCTTGAAAAGCAGAAGAAGGCCTGTACACAAAGTGACAGCAGCGCCGCGGTTTGCAGCATGATGGCCTATATTCTGTCGTTGCTTGGCGCGGTGGGTGTTGCAGAACCGACCCATTCGCCAATAAAGCTGCTGCCCGGGGTCATCAATGGTCTGGGTGGCGAGATTGGCGAAGAATATGAGACTGCTGTCAGTGTGTTTTTAAAGGCGGCCTTTAGCCGCCGCACGGTACAGCCGTCTGAGCGTGAAGCTGTTTCAGCGCTGTTGCAGCACATCATTGCCTGGTTGGAGC
>DATMYZ010000400.1:0-2077 GCA_035560675.1 Clostridia bacterium | reverse complement strand
TTTTCAATATTATCTTTCATGCGAATGATGAGCGACAGCGCCTGTGCGCGTTCCTCATCCGAAAAGCCCTCAAATAGCAGCTCGTGCAGCCGGTGGATAATAGCGAAAAGTTCCTCTTCACGCGCGAGGGCGGCCTGTGATGGAAATACATGGTTGATGCGGCGGTCATTTTTGTCTGGTGTTCGGTAGATCAATCCAAACTCTTCTAGTTGTGCCACGCTGCGCGCTGTCGTGCCCTTGTCCATGCCCAGCGCACATGAAAGTTGTTCTTGTGTCACGCCGGGGCTGCGATAAAGATGCAGTAAAAATGGCAACTGCCCGGCATCAAGCTGAGTGGATTGCAACTCGCGAGCAAAATAACGGCGGGTATAACGGTAGATCATTGAAATGAATTTATTAGCGGGCACTATGGCACGGTTCATACTTTTCCCTCCGTTCCCAATCTCAATTGATCTTCCAGCCGGAGGTCTAAGTCGCGCAAAAACTGGCGACTTAAAATAAAGGCTAGAATAAAGCAGCAGATATCAGATGCAGGTTGAACCATTTGTACCCCTAAAAGGCCAAACAGTGCAGGCCAAAGAAGTGTGCCTGGCAAAAAGAAAATGCCCTGACGTGCGCTGGCCAGCAGTGTGGCGGGTCCGCTTTGGCCCGTGCACTGCAGATACATGTTACACATAATAAAAAAGCTTTGAAGTGGCAGAACAAGACATTGCAGCCGCAGCGCCGCCGTGCCGATGGCGATAACCTCAAAGTCGTCGCGCCGAAAGGCGGTAATAGCCTGCGGTGCCAGTAAAAACATAACCGCACCCGCTACCGTGAGAATGAGAAAAGACACTTTGACACAGAACCAGAACGACTCTTTGACACGGTCAAACCGCTTGGCACCGTAATTAAAGCCGCACACCGGCTGAAAACCCTGCCCAAAGCCAATCATAGCTGAGACGACAAACATCATCAGGCGGGTGACGATGCTAATGGCGGCAATAGCAGGGTCACCAAAAGGCTTGCAGCAGCGGATCATGAATACCATAGCGATGCTGGCTAGACCCTGACGGAACAGCGACGGGGTACCGCCGCCGATAATATCAATAAGCAGCTTGTA
This sequence comes from Clostridia bacterium, assembly GCA_035560675.1. Classification (GTDB taxonomy): domain Bacteria; phylum Bacillota; class Clostridia; order Oscillospirales; family Ruminococcaceae; genus Yanshouia. Next base: position 975 of record DATMYZ010000400.1, on the reverse strand, counting down.
CGACAGTCGAATATTGCTCATTTTAAGTGGCAGGGCGCCATGTTTGCCAAGGTTGAAATAAAGCAGAATCAAAAAACTGATAAACTGGCTGATGATAGTAGCCAACGCAGCACCGCTGATGCCCATGCCCATTCCGAAAATCATAAGAGGGTCTAGAAACATGTTGAGAATGCCGCCCGACATAATGCCAATCATACCGTAAAAGGCGTTGCCTTGTCCGCGCAGCGAAGTGTTCAACACAAAGTTTGCCGCCATGTAGGGTGCACCAATAAGGATGTAGCGCGCGTAATCGCGGGCATAGGGGGCAATGCTTTCGGTGGCACCTAGTAGCAATACAAGTTCATCAAGGAAAAAAAGTCCCACAATCGCTAGCAGCGCGCCAAAAACTAACGCTGCAAAAAATGCAGTCGCAACCGACTCGCAGGCCTCTTGCCTGCTTTTTTCGCCCAACAGTCGAGATACTTGAACTGAAGAACCGATGCCGAAAGTGAAGCCCACCGCCTGAATGACCCCCATCAGCGAAAAAATAACGCCGACTGCTGCCGACGCGCTGGTGCCAATCTGACTGACAAAGTAGGTGTCGGCCATGTTGTAGATGGCAGTAATTAGCATAGCACAGATTGTAGGTAGTGCCAGCCGTCCTACCAGTCGGGGAATGGGTGTTTGGGTCATAACAATATATTTTTGGTCTTGCTGTGCTTGAAATGATGCTTCGGTATCCATAAAAGCAGTTCCTTTCATACGGTAGGTATTTAGCTAGCATAGCACCAAACTAAAAGGTTGTCAATGCAACTAATAAAATCGCTTTTAATGGCTATCAAAATAGAGACAAGCGCTTCAGACGAAAAATATCAGTGTGAAAGAACAGGATAATTGCTCAGACGTAAAAACCATTTTTGTAAAAATGTAGGGTGCCGTCTGTGCTGACTGTAATAGTAGAAAAACAAGACAAAAACTAAGGCTTTTTAAGCAAAA
>DATMYZ010000399.1:0-14579 GCA_035560675.1 Clostridia bacterium | reverse complement strand
GTATAAAAGTCAATAGATGAGTAATAAACTGGGAGAGAAGATTATATGGTTACCAGTCAAAAGTCAATGGTTGATCGCTTGATAAGCTTTATTGTGAGGCGAAGAAACGCCATTGAGAAGTTTTTCATCCTCATGGTGGTGCTGTCTGCGGTCGCCAGCTTAATGATCAGAGTGAATTATGATTTAACCGAATACCTGCCGACGTGGGCACCAACTAAGCAGGGTATAGACGTGATGGAGGAGCAGTTTGGCTACCCAGGTACCGCGCGTGTAATGGTCAAGGATGTCACTATTTATGAGGCGAAGCTTTATAAAGAGAAGATAAAGGCTATTGACGGCATTGACAGTGTCACATGGGCCGACACTTCCGCCGATATTTATACCTCGCAAGCATTTTTAGAGGCGTCGGATATCGACGATTACTATAAAGACAACTGTGCTGTGTACGACGTGATTTTTGAAGCGGGAGATTCCGATCCGGCCTCTTATACCGCTATCAACGAGATACGCCATATGCTTGGAGACAAATGCAGCATCTCAGGCCCGACGGTTGAAAATAAGACAGTTAGCGAGAACATGGCTCGCGAAATGCCGCGTATTCTGGTGGTGGGTGTACTGTTTATCATCTGCATACTGACACTGACCACCAATTCATGGTTTGAACCGGTACTGTTTATGGTGACTATGGGCGCAGCCGTTATTATTAATACCGGCACCAATATTATTTTTGGGACTATTTCGTTTATTTCCTCCAATGCAGCGGCATTGCTGCAGATTGCAGTTGCTATGGACTATTCCATATTCCTGTTACATACCTTCACCGCCGAGAAAAACAAAGGACTTGGCATTGAACAAGCGATGGAAAACGCCCTACGCATTGCTATGAACTCTATTGTTTCAAGCGCTTTTACGACCATCATTGGCTTTTTGGCGTTAGCGCTGATGCAGTTTAGCATTGGCTATGACATTGGCATGGTGCTGGCGAAGGGTATTGTGTGCAGCATGCTTACGGTGCTGCTTCTAATGCCAGCTCTCATTTTGCGCTGGCAGGGAATTATTGAAAAGATGCAGCACAAGCCATTTATTCCGCCGCTGGATAAGTTTGCAAAGCAGATGTTCGGGGCGCGGTTTGTGGTGGCGGCATTGGTGCTTATTCTAATCGTGCCGTGCTATGTGGCTCAGGGCATGACCCACTATATGTATGGTACATCGGTGGTGGGCTGCGCTGAAGGTACGCCTACCTGGATGGAGAAAAAGGCCATTGACGATGTATTTGGCGAGAGCAATATGATTGTGGTCGTCGTTCCAAACAAGGGCAACGTTATTGAAAAGCAACTGGCCGATGAGCTGGAAGATCAGCCCTACATACGCAATGTCACGGCACTGTCCACGGCTCTGCCGCAGGGCGTACCCGAAAGCTTTTTACCCCAAAGTTTAACAGAACAGCTACACACCCAAAGTTATTCGCGCATGTTGGTCAATGTGCGCAGCGACACTGAGACCGATATCGCTTTTGTCTACGATGATGAGATTAAGGCGATTGTCAATCGCTATTACCCTGAAGACACGTATTTTATCGGCAAAACCCCGGTCGCCAAGGATATTAAGCGCATCATTCTGCAGGACAACAAAGAGGTCAATATGATCTCTATTCTCGGCGTGGCACTGGTGGTGTTTATGGCGTTCGGATCGTTGGGCATCACGTTGGTGGTGCTAGTGCCTATTGAGGTGGCCGTCTATGTCAACATGGCGCTGCCGTATCTTTATAACCAAAAACTTGCGTTTTTAGGCTATCTTATGGTGAGCAGCATGCAGCTGGGTGCAACGGTTGACTATTCCATTCTGCTGACCAACAATTACCTCGCTATGCGGCAGGAGGAACCAGACAAAAAGCAGGCAGCCATTAAGACCATCAGCAAAAGCACCATCTCCATCATGACCTCCGGCATGGTGTTGACTATAGTTGGATATGGTTTAAACTTCATGTCCTCGGTGCCTACTGTGGTGGATTTGGGGCATCTGATCGGCCGCGGTGGTTTATTCAGCATGCTCTTTGTGTTGACGCTGTTGCCGCTGTTGCTGACTCTGTTTGACGATGTCATAAGCCGAGGACGGGCACGTACCCAAAAGCTTAAAGAAGCACACGCAGCGCTGACGGCCAAGGCCGGCGAAAAGGTCAAGCTGTTGGTTGGCGCAATTAAACGTACACCTTATCGCAAAAACCTAAAAACGCAGGAGGAAAGATAATTTTATGAGTACCGCGAAAAAAACACTTTCGGCCGTGCTTGCCCTATGCATGCTTGCGACCTTTCCGTCCAACTATGTTTGCGCCGCCCAGCCCAAGGTAACGGTGGATGAAACGGCCTATCTGAAGCTGGACTATTATGGCACTTTAGATAATTTTAGCGTAGTTAAGGGTTGCGACTTAAATGGTAACACGCAGTTTAAAGATTACGGCAGCTATTCTTCGGTTACAAATATGAGTACCCTGGATATGCCTGAGCAGAACGACAACGGGGTGGCCTGGAACCTTGATAGCGGCGCTGCCAACCGTTTTTATTATGAGGTGGTACCGCAGGATCAGACGCTTGACGCGTTACCGTGGCGCATTGACGTCAGCTATAAGCTCAACGGAGTACCCGCCTATGCCGATAAGCTTGCCGGTGCATCGGGGCTGATAACTGTCGATGTTACTGCGACCCCGAATCCCAAAGCAAATGCCTATTACAGGGATAATTTTATTCTCGTATGTGGCATGGCGTCTGAGACCGGTAAAAACAGCAGCTTTTCTGCCGAGGGGGCACAATTTCAGTCATTCGGTTCTTATCAGATGGCGTTTTTCATCGCTATGCCCAAACGAGGGGGCGAATTCAGTTTTCAGATTGGCAGCGACAGCTTTGAAACCTCCGGCGTCATTTTGGCGATGCTACCTGCCACTTTATCTCAGCTCGACGACATTTCTGAAATAAAAGAACATAAAACAAACATTGAAGACACCAGCCGCGCAATGGACGCTACGGTGGCAGATATTCTCAGTATGCTCTCGGCCATGCAGGGTGGCATGAGTACCACAATTCAGGGACTCAATACGCTCGATCAGGCCCGTGCGACCATTGATAAAGATTCTGACGGCATTACGCAGAGCGTATCCAAGCTGCGCAGTTCGCTCAAAGAAATGGAAAAGGGGCTTAACGACTATGCCGAGTTTTTGGGTGATGCCCAACTTTCTTCAGCGGTAAGCGGCATGGGCAGCAGTGCGGAGTCGATTGCCGAGCTGATGAGCAGCATGGGCGAGGACGTTGAGAAAATATATACCCTGATGAATAAGCTGAAAGCAGCTGTGCTGGAATTTAACAGCACTAGCACGTCCACTTATAGAAAACAGCAACTGGTCGATGAGATTGCCCTGATTACCGGAGATCTTGAAACTGCACTGTTCTATGTCAATTCCTCAACCTTTGCCAGCTATATCAAGCGCATTGAATCTTCGGTTGCGGAAATTGAATCGCTGGCCGGCACAGCGAACGGCGCTTCGGAAGACGTGGTAAAGCAGTCGGCCAGCGCCATGCTGCAGGAGCTGCAAACCATCAACACCACAATGAGCAGCATGCTGGCCGATAGCGAAACACTCACCGGCAGCATTGACAGCGGCATCGGCGATATCTATGCCATTTCTGAAGAGATGGAGGACATTCTGGAAGAAACCTCACGGGTGGTGGACGATACAGCCGAACTAATGAAGGTTAGTCGCGGCATGCTCGATTCGGTAGACACCATGCTTTCTGACAGCAGCGACCTGTTAAACGAGGGGGCTAAGGTCAGTATTGCGGGCATCACCCAGATGCTCAACGACCTATTGGGCGTGCTGCATAAGACCGACCACCTTCAGGCTAATCGCGAAAAAATTTCTAATATTATCAAGGACGAGTGGCATCGTCTGGATGACGATTTTGGTGTGCTGGATATAGATACCTCGGCGGACAAAGTGTCGCTGACCTCTTCAAAAAACGCGCCGCCTCGCAGTCTGCAAATTGTTATGAGGACGCACGAAATAGAGTTGCCGGATGAAGAGGAAATAGTCTCCGCCGAGCAGGAAGAAGCTGAAAGCACCATTGGCGCACGCATCCTCAAGGTGTTCAAAGTAATAAAAGACGGTCTTGCAGAGCTGTTTAAATAAGTGCTATAATTAATTTACGAGGTGATTTTCGATGCGCAAAAAGATTTTGGCTATGATTTGCTGTGCCGCACTGGTAGCATTGGCTTGTGTACATGTCGCTGCGGCTTCGGCTGATTTTGAGCGCGATGTAATCTATAACCGGCAGCACCGATACTATTTTGACAAGGAGATTGATGGTAAAGTTGCTGAGGACAGTGCTTGGGAATTTGAGTTTGAGGTGTTTGACGGCGCAACCTTCACGGTGGATACCGAGGGGCAAGATGACTTGACACTCGGTGCTAACTGCGATTATGACGACGTGGTGCTGGATCGCTATTCGGATGCCACACTAGTGTTTTTCAACGGCAACGGCGACTATTTTCATCACTACGGCACGCTGTTTTTACCAGCTGGGCCGGATAGCTGTCTCTATCGCAACATTAACCGAACGTTATATGACGTCGGAGCCATTTATGACGAAGAGGCTGGCGGTTTCTTGCTGCGCACCCGTAACTTAGCTCAATATGTTATTTCCGATAAAAGTTTGCCCGTTGAAAAGCTGACGCCGGATAGTCCGCTGTTGCTGGAACCGCTGAATTAGGGTAAAACACGACAACTGTTTAGTGGGGCTTTCGCCTGATGGGCGAAGGCCCCTTTTGGCATTCTCATACTTTTTAAAGGTGTGGCGATATAATGTCGTTTTTTGTAGGGATGTGCTTGTCCATTTGGGTTTTAATGCCTTATTAATGGTTTAATGTCGGCGGTCAAACTGTCGCATAAATCTGTTTTGCTGGCTGTTTTATCTTGATAAAGTGGGGCCATGCTTATTAAAGGATATAAACTACTGTTTGCAAGATAACGTTATGATGAACGCGATAAAAGAACGCGACCCAGTTTCAGCCAAGACACGGCTATTGCGGCGATAGAACGGCAAGCGATTGCGTTTTCGATTGTCAACTGGCTTCGTATATCGATGTGCTGCACGCCTTGAAAACAGGACTGTGATATGCTATGATACGAGCGGATTGTGTGCTCCAGGCTGCGTTGCAGCTTGCCCGAGCGCATAAGACCGCTGAAGTGCACATTCAGAGGTGTTTACGATATAATAATCCGCCGGGTGATCTGTTTGATCTAAACCGGCGGGGGTTGATTAATCTTTAAGAAACAGAGGGGGCGTGTGCATGAAAAGAAACCTGTTAAAAGCCGGCTTGCTGTTTTGTCTGCTTTTGCTGTGCGGTTGCTTTAAACAGGAGCAACCGGTAAGGCTACGCTATGACCTTGCATCATACCCTGAAACGCTGGATCCGCAGTATGCAACCTCTGCGGCGGCACGAACCATTATCGAAAACTGCTTTGAGGGGTTGACGGCCATTTCGCCGGTGGGTGAGGTGGTTCCAGCTTGCGCCGAGCGATGGGATATTTCTGACGATCGACTGACATACACTTTTATGCTGCGCGATGAGCTGTGTTGGGCTAATAATGACCCACTGACGGCGCAGGATTTTGTGTTTGCACTGCAAAGACTGTTTAACCGCGATGTGCCTGCCCCAAATGCTGCCCGGTACAGCATGATAAAAAACGCGGATAAGATACTATCAGGCGAGCTGACAGCAGAGGCCCTCGGCATCAGAGCAAAAAGCGACACAGTTTTAGAAATCACGTTGTCGCATGACGATCCATCGCTTTTGGCGATGCTTTCAGACGCGTCGGCTATGCCGTGCCAGCAAAAGTTTTTCGCCGATCAGAAAGGCCGATACGGGCTGGCGGCAGAAAATCTTTTGTGTAACGGTCCCTTTTTTATCAAGGGCTGGAACAGCAATGCAATTTCAGCGCAGGAGAATACGGCGTTCCGCAATTCAGTGCAGATAGATGGCGTTGAATTCTATATCAACAGGGGCGATCCGGTGTCGTTGTATTTAGAGGGCAAAAGCGATCTGGTCTTTGTGCCCTTTCAACGTTTGGCTGAGGCACAGGGCCTGGATGGAACAACGTTTTACGATCAGAGCTGGGTGTTGCTCTATAACACCTCCAGCAAGATGCTTGCCCGGCGCGATATACGCTCGGCGCTGACCGCCGCTATGCATGCGGATGAACTGGTAGAAAGGCTGCCGGAGTACCTGCAGCCTTACCACGGAATTATTGCGCCCAGCGCCATGCTTTGGGGAAGCCCCTACCGTGAACTGGCGCCGACGCCCACCCCAGCGGTGTTGCCGGAAGGGGCCCGCCAGATATTTTTAAGTGCCATCGACGACTTAAACCAGGAGGATGTAGGCCGCCTGACGCTGTTGGTCAGCAATTTTTTGCCCGGGCCCGATCTTGGGGGAGTCATACAGCGCAGGTGGCAGCAGGAGCTTTCGGCTTTTGTAAACATGGAACAGTTAGATTATTACGACCTGCTGGAACGAGTGAAAAGCGGAAAATTTGACATAGCGATTGTTCCGCTTACGGCGCAGGGGAACAGCCCAGTGGACCTTTTATCCGCATTTGAAAGCCTGCCGCTAGATGAAAACGGCGAGACATCCTCAATAGCTGAGGCAATCAGCCGGGCCAGACAGCAGTCAGAACCGAATGTGGCCGCGGCGCAATTGTTCATGGCGGAACAAAAGCTAGTGGATGAATATGTGGCTGTTCCATTATTTGTGGCGCCGTCGCTTTTTGCGACCGGGGAGGGAATCCAGGGCGTGTCATATTCGACTGTATCCCGCACAGTCTATTTTGCGGATGCTAAATGCGTCCGGTAGCCATTAGTTTAACGGGTGCTCTTTCTCCCATCGGTCGAGATATTCTTCAAGAATCTGCTCGGCTTCACGGTTGGCGGAGCGTTTATTGTGCTTAGCCAGACGTTTTAGCCGCAGCAGCAGTTCTTTGGGAATTCGCAGCGAGAAAGGGGTACTGTTGGATTGCATCTGCGTCACCTCCTTGACTTTTGTTACTACCATATTACGCAACAATGCTTTCAGAGGTACGCATTACAAGAAAAGAAGCGCAAAACCCAAAAAAGCACGCCAAAGCGTGCTTTTTTCAGAACCTGCTATTCAAATTACTTTAGATAGCTCTGGTGATTTTACCGGACCGCAAGCAGCGGGTGCAGGCGTGAACGTGACAAGGGGTACCGTTCACAATTGCCTTTACGCGCTTGACATTAGGTTTCCAAGTTCTGTTAGATCTCCGATGGGAGTGAGAAACCTTAATTCCGAAGGTTACGCCCTTACCGCAGATATCGCATTTTGCCATCTGTCTGCACCTCCTTCAGTGGTTATAGGATAACAGCAATATTCTATCAGACTTCACCTGTGATTGCAAGGTGTTTTTGAAAATAAATGTACTAAATACGGAGAAATTGAAATTAAAATAGTGCTTCATTTACTTTTATCACTATTTTTTGTAAATAAGAAAACTAAGTGTTGACTTTTAAGCTCCAAGCTGATAAAATAACTAATTGTCGGATGTTAAACGACACGCCGATGTTTAGCATGTGCGCCAGTAGCTCAGTTGGATAGAGTGACTGGCTACGAACCAGTAGGCCAGGGGTTCGAGTCCCTTCTGGCGCACCAGAAAAACCGCTTGAGAATGCGAATTCTCTAAGCGGTTTTTCGTTTTATCTGGTGTATTACTGCATAATGTTCAAGTTTTGTTCAAGTCGGAATTATCCTTGCTTTTTTGTGCAACTTTGAGGCGTCAAAAGGTTGTCCAAAACATCAGCTGCAGCAGCTTCCGCGCTCTTGAGGGCGTGCGTGTATAAATTGGTCAATGTGCTGGCCTGTGCATGGCCGGTGCGCGCCTGTAGTGTTCTTATATCGACGCCACCCGCGATTTGCAGAGTAGCGAAAGTGTGCCGCAAGCCGTGTGGTGTGATCCTTGGGAGGTTGTTGCGCTTGATAAAGCGTCCCAACCAGTAATTAATTGTATCTGGATTGATTGGCGCGCCGTCCTTTTTTATAAAAAGCCGTTGCAGCTCACCACGCCACTGATCGCCGTTTTGAAGTCGCTGCAGGTTCCACCATATGCGATATTCGGCCAGCGTATCAAAGACAATTTGAGGCAGCTTAATGGCGCGTTTACTGTTGCGGTTCTTTGTGGGTACTGTGACGACGCCTTTGCCCTTTTGAACTTGGGACGCACGTAGCACATGAATGATTCGGTTTTTATCGTCTACGTCTGGCCATTCCAGCCCGCAAAGTTCCCCGCGCCTCAGACCGCTATAAAGTGCGAGTATTAGCGAGGTTTTTATTCTGATGTCTTGTTCATCAAGTAGAGCCAGCAGGAAAGAGCGGGCTTGTTCATCATCCAAATACTGCGGTTCCTTTGCTTCCAGTTTGGGTGCATTCATATGATCGGTGGCCACGTTAAACGGTATGATTCTCTCACGCTTTGCAGTGGCCAACACGGCCGCGATAAACCGGTGATGATGCAGCACGGTTTTGTCAGATAATGGCCGCTGATCTTTATGCAGTGAAAAAAGTTTTTCTGTAGGTTGGTTTAATGCCTGGGCAATTGCATGGGCGCTTTGCGGTGCGACATGCTTTCCCGCTCGAGCATTTTCAATAGTGGCTGTTGACAAGCCGGTGCGCCGGTGCATTTCGGGAACGGTGACGCGCTGCTTTTTCATGAATGCTTTCAGCTTGTCACTGGTGGCGTAGTTTCCCCTTATCCGAATGCCCTCTTCACGCAGGTTTGCATAAAAAGTCTTTAGGTGCTGCGCCTGTAGCTTAGAGAGTTTTATGTGACCGAGTGCGGGGGTATAGAGAATATAATGCGTGTTGTTTTTGATGATGCTTTGATAAGTGGTGTAGCTGATAAAATCATCAAATTGCAAAGCCGTGAAAATACAGCCATCCCTTTATTAAAACAACAACTCGCAGAAACAGAAAAGGGCATTGAAAATGTTCTTAATGCAATTCAACAAGGCATTTTTACAGCATCTACAAAAAAGCGGCTGGATGATCTGGAAGAAGCTAAAAGCAAACTTGAAGTTTGTATTTTGCAGGAAGAAATTAAAAAGCCCCTTCTTACAAAGGAACAAGTTCTATTCTGGCTACATCGCTTTCGCGAGTTTGATGTAAGCAATACAGACCATAGGCAAAGACTTGTTGATAGCTTTGTAAATGCAATTTATCTTTATGACGATAAGATTGTGCTCACTTTTAACTATAAGGAGGGTAGCAAGACGATTTCATTAAATGATATCGATTGTTCGAGTTTAAGCGCGAGCGGTGCACCAGAAAAACCGCTTGAGAATGCGAATTCTCTAAGCGGTTTTTCGTTTTGTCTAATACACACCGCCTGCAAATAACCCACTTTGTAACCCGTTTCAAATAAATAACCCAATAGCTATCGATCCCCATGCAGTATATCCGTGAATATATTGTTTAATTTAGATGCCGTTTTTTCCATCTCACCGTTGACAGCGTGACCGTATGTGCCAAAAGTGTCCCTGCTAGAAGGCTATATCTGAGGCTATTTATTTTGCGCCCCAATAAAGCGGCGGCAGAGATTGCAAAAGTTTTAGTTGTCCCCTATAATACAGTTTATAACATTATGTGGAGAGGGTTTTAGGAGGATTATTTATGGATTACGCACAAGAATCGCTCAAGCTGCACTATACGCTGCGCGGAAAGCTTGAGACGGTTCCCAAGGTGGCTGTTACGAGCAAGGACGAGCTTTCGCTCGCCTATACCCCCGGCGTTGCCACGCCCTGTTTAGAAATACAAAAGGATATTACAAAAAGCTACGAGCTGACCGGCCGCTGGAACACCGTTGCGGTGGTTACCGATGGTTCAGCAGTACTAGGGCTCGGCGATATCGGGCCTGAGGCGGGTATGCCGGTTATGGAGGGCAAATGCGTACTGTTCAAGGCATTTGGCGGCGTGGATGCCATACCGCTTTGCATACGCTCCCAGAAGGTGGAGGATATTGTCAATACCGTTGCGCTGCTGGCGGGCAGCTTTGGCGGTGTTAACCTTGAAGATATTGCCGCCCCCCGCTGCTTTGAAATTGAGCGTCAGTTAAAGGCACGATGCGATATTCCGATCTTTCACGATGACCAGCACGGTACCGCCGTTGTGGTGCTGGCCGCGCTTATTAACGCACTCAAGCTTACTGGCAGAGACATCAAGGATATCAGTGTTGTAACCAGTGGTGCGGGTGCCGCCGGCATTGCCATTATCAAGCTACTCATGGCAATGGGCCTTAAAGACGTGGTGATGTGCGACCGCAAAGGCGCGATATATGAAGGGCGCGAAGATCTCAACAGCGAAAAACAGGAGATGGCCAAGATTTCGAACATACTTGGCAAAAAAGGAACGCTGGCCGAGGTGTTGCGCGGTGCGGATGTGTTCATTGGCGTCTCGGCCCCCGGAACCGTCACCGGCGACATGGTGCGAACCATGGCCGATAAGGCCATTCTCTTTCCAATGGCGAATCCCACGCCCGAAATTATGCCGGATGAAGCCATTGCCGCGGGCGCTTGGGTCGTGGGCACCGGACGTTCCGACTTTGCCAACCAGATTAATAACGTTTTGGCGTTCCCGGGCATTTTCCGCGGGGCGTTTGACGTGCGCGCCAGCGACATTAACGACGAAATGAAGATTGCTGCCGCCTATGCGCTGGCTGGTCTCGTTTCGGATAAAGAACGGTCCGCGACTTATATCATCCCCGCGCCGTTTGACCCGCGCGTCAAGGATGCGGTGGCTGTTGCAGTTGCCGAAGCGGCACGCAAGAGCGGCGTTGCCAGAATTTAATTGCCATAGAATACTGCGGATGGCTAAGGTCATCCGCGGTATTTTTTCCGCGTTTGCACTCCTGACAAAATCAGGGCTGTTTTTGGTGCGCTTTCTGTCATACAAAGAGAAAAAAGGCGTTGTCTGGTTGTGTTGAGGGCAAAGTCGTGTATAATAAATGTTGTATGGGCAATGAACACAGCAACACGAAAATCGGGGGAGAGATGCAGATGAACACCGACCTTTCAGCGCTGCAAAACGGCAGCGATATCCGCGGGGTCGCGCTGGCTGTGCCTAACGGCGTGCCGGTCAACCTAACGGAGGACATTGCAAACAGAATTGCTATTGCGTTTGTGCGCTATACTGCCCAAAAAATGGGCAAACCCTGCGAATACCTTAAAATCGGCGTGGGGCACGATTCGCGCGTAACGGCGTCGTCATTAAAGAATGCAATCCTTTCGGGTGTGATGGCTACGGGTGCGCAGGCGTTTGATTGCGCAATGGCTTCTACCCCGGCTATGTTTTGCGCCACAGTGTATACTGAAACTAATTTTGATGGCTCGGTGATGATTACAGCCAGTCATCTGCCTATGGAGCGCAATGGCATGAAGCTGTTTGGGCGCGACGGGGGATTTGACAATCCGGACATTAAGGCGGTGTTGCAGGCGGCAGGTGGAGTTGTCGCGGCGAAAAGCGATAAGCAGTCGCAGTCGTTTGATTTGATTGCGCGGTATTCGGCCGATCTCTGCGAAAAGATCAAGCGAGGCGTCAACGCGGCGGACTATGACCACCCGCTGCACGGGCTGCATGTCGTGTTGGACGCCGGTAACGGCGCGGGCGGTTTTTTTGCGGAGAAAGTTCTGCTGCCACTGGGTGCCACCATTGACGGCAGTCAGTATTTAGAGCCAGACGGCACCTTCCCCAACCATATGCCAAACCCTGAAAACAAAGCGGCGATGGCCTCTGTACGCGAGGCGACAGTGAGAAGCCACGCCGATCTCGGAATTATCTTTGACACTGATGTCGACCGCATGTCGGCAGTGCTGCCAAACGGTGAGGAGGTTAATCGAGATGCAATCATTGCCATGATGGCAGCAGTTTTAGCGCCCGATTATCCCGGTGCGACAGTTGTTACCGATTCGGTGACGTCGGATAGACTTACGACGTTTTTAGAAGGTGAGTTGGGATTAAAACATCACCGTTTTAAACGCGGCTATAAAAATGTGATCAATGAGGCAATTCGCCTGAACAAAGAAGGTGTCATCTGCCCGTTGGCTATTGAAACTTCTGGACATGGCGCGCTGTCGGAAAACTACTTTCTCGATGACGGGGCCTATATGGCGGTAAAGCTTCTGGTGGCGGCCGCGTGTACCAAGGCGCGGGGCAAGCGGTTGGGGGCTTTAATTGAGGGCCTGCCCCCCGCTTTTGAAGAAAAAGAAGTGCGCATCGCAATTGCGGACGCTGATTTTGATGAAACAGGCAAGGCGGTGCTAAAAGCTTTTGAGGCGCGTGCAAAAGAGGCGGGCTATATAATCGCGCAGAATTCCTATGAAGGAGTACGATTGACTTTTCCCGAAGGGTGGGTGCTGCTGCGCATGTCACTGCACGACCCACTGCTGCCGCTCAACGTAGAGGGCAACGCCGAGGGCGACTGCCAAACGTTGCTGGCCCGGGTAGCTGGTCTGCTGCACGACTTTGAGCAGCTCGATCTGTCGGTGCTGGCAAAATAACCAGAGGGATGACTGAATATGCAATATGGTATTTTATTTTTCGGCATTGGCATCGTGGTAGGGTTGGTCTTAGGTTTTCGCAATTCGCCATTCAGAAAAAAGTGGTTTAAAAGATAGCAGCTTGAACAAAGAAAAACAACAATTTGAAAGGAAGCTTTGTTATGGAACAATCTCGTATCAGAGAGTTGGCGGTTATCGCCACAAAGGCGCGCCTTGCCGCGCTCAAGGCTGTTCACACTTGCGCTTCGGGGCATATTGGCGGGTCGCTTTCTGCGATGGATATGCTCACGGTCCTATATTTTGAAACGATGAAGATCGATCCTGCCGACGCAAAGAACCCCGACCGCGATCGCTTTGTGCTCTCAAAAGGGCATTGCAGTCCGGCGCTCTATTCGGTACTGGCGCTGCGCGGCTACTTTCCCGTGAAAAATCTGGACCTTTTCCGCTCGGTAGAGGGGCACATGTCCGGCCACGCCGAGATGCATCACATCAACGGCGTCGATATGTCCACCGGTTCGCTGGGGCAGGGGCTTTCCGCCGCAGTTGGCATGGCGCTGGCAGGAAAAATTGATCAGAAAGACTACCGTGTTTATTCGATGATGGGTGACGGCGAAATTGCCGAGGGCCAGATTTGGGAGGCGGCGATGGCCGCTGCCAAATATAATCTTGATAACCTTTGTGGCATCATCGATGTCAATGGGTTGCAAATTGACGGTGCCACAAAGGATGTTATGCCCTCTGAGCCGCTGGATAAGAAGTGGGAAGCCTTCGGCTGGAAGGTGCTTAAGGCGGACGGCCACGATTATGCCGCCGTTAAATCGGCGCTGGACGAGGCCAAGACGATCAAAGGCCAGCCGGTGATGATATTGGCTAAGACCGTCAAGGGCAAGGGCGTTTCTTATATGGAAAATAATTATGCGTGGCATGGTAAAGCCCCCAATGATGAGCTATATGAGCAGGGCAAGGCCGAGCTGGAAGCGTTTTTGAAAGGACTGGAGGATTAGGACGATGGGAGAAGTGATTGCAACACGTTCGGCCTATGGTAAGGCAATAGTTAAGCTGGCTGACAGCCACCCCGAACTGTTGGTGCTGGATGCCGATCTTTCGAGCGCGACTATGAGCAATGGATTTGCCAAAGCCTACCCAGAACGGTTTTTTAATATGGGCATTGCCGAAGCCGATATGGCCGGCGTGGCTGCGGGGCTTGCTGCCTGTGGAAAAAAACCATTTATCAACTCTTTTGCCATGTTTACGGCTGGGCGCGCATGGGAGCAGATTCGTAATTCTATCTGCTATCCACATTTAAATGTCAAGGTTGTTGGCTCGCATGGCGGCCTCTCGGTCGGCGAAGACGGTGCGACCCACCAGTGTATTGAAGATTTTGCGCTGATGCGTGCCATTCCCGGGATGATGGTGTTGTGCCCTTGCGATGGCTACGAGATGGAACAGGCCGTTAAGGCGCTGATCGAATACGACGGGCCTGCCTACATGCGGCTGGGCCGCTTGGCGGTTGAAACGGTAACCGATACCATAGAAAACTATCAATTCGAGCTGGGCAAGGGCGTCGCCCTGAAAAATGGCTCTGACGTGACTATTGTTGCGGTGGGCATGATGGTGCAGGAGGCGCTGAAGGCGGCAGAACTGCTGGCTGCCGAAAGCATTTCGGCGCGAATCATCGATATGCATACCATCAAGCCGTTGGATACCGACCTTTTGCTCAAAGCCGCTAAGGAGACCGGTGCGATTGTCACGAGCGAAGAGCACAATGTGCTGGGTGGACTTGGCGCGGCGGTGGCTGAGTATTTAAGCGAGAATTACCCGGTGCCCGTTATCCGCCACGGCGTGCAGGATGAGTTTGGGCGTTCGGGCAAGGCCCAACTGGTACTCAAAGCCTATAAGCTGACAGCAGAGGAAATTGCAGCCAAGGCCAAGCAGGCAATCGCTAAGAGAAAGTAATCAAACAGAATAATAGGG
>DATMYZ010000398.1:0-2008 GCA_035560675.1 Clostridia bacterium | reverse complement strand
GTCTGATCTGCTTCACCGTTCGTGATAACGGCAAAGGCATGACGCGGCAGCAGCTTAATTCCATCTGGGAAAATGGCTATTCCACGCGCAACTCGAATGGCCTTGGCCTTTCTTTTGTCAAAAAGGTTGTTACCGACTGCGGTGGCTTCATTGATATTGAAAGCAAACCTGATTCGGGAACGACCGTGACCTTGATGATGCCTGAGGGGGAGTGTTCTAATGGACAATAACAGCCTGACGATTCTTTGCATTGACGACGATGAACAAATTCGCTATGCGCTCAATGCGGTGTTCGAATTTCAAAGCTGGAAATCCATTTTGGCAAGTAACGTAAAAGAAGGTTTAAGCCTTTTTGAAAAGCACCATCCGGATATTGTTCTGATGGATTATCACATGCCTGAAATCAACGGTATACAAGGGGTGCATATGCTGCGTATGCTCAACCCCTCAGTGCCGATAATTGTTTTTACAATTGATGAAAACCAAGAGGTGGCTGACCGTTTTCTAGAGGCCGGTGCAAGCGATTTTGCTTTGAAGCCAATCAAAGCGCCCGATATCATCTCCCGCATTAAACTGCATATTAAGCTGATTAATACCAGTAAGCCGCAGGAAGAAATGCTTAAGGGAATCGGTTCTTCCACACTGGCGCTTATCATTGAATTGATGCAGGGCTGCGATGATTATTTAACCGCTGGGGAAATCGCCAGACGTACCGGACTTGCGTATCAGACCACCTACCGCTATTTACAGCATTTAATTTCAGAGAAAAAGGTCGAAACCAAAAATATTTACGGCAAGATTGGCAGGCCAAAACAGCTGTTTCGGCTTTTATAAAGCGGTAATAACGCGCCACACAGTTTAACCTGCGTGGCGCGTTATTATGTAAGTATATGAGGGGAAAGGAGTTAGTTAAGGTATTTTCCCAGTCGGGCTCCGCCCAGATCGGTTTTATCCGACTCTGTAAACAGCTCCTGATAGGAAGGGGTCCCGGTGTAAGAAACGGGCTTATCGGTATAGATCGCGCTATAGGATTTGGTGTATTCATAAATGCCCTGCAAATGGCGCCCGACGCGTTCCTCAATCGGGTGTCCGTTTTCATCGTAGGGAACATACAGCATGCCGAGCGCTGCGCTCTTCACATAAGCCTTATCCTGACCGGTCAACGCTAGTCTTTCATTGGTTGCGCCGCGCAGACGCCCCTGTGAGGCGTTGGCGGTTTCCATAAGCAACGGAATGGTGTCGGTATAGTCGCCCAGCTCGCGGTGAGTCAGACCGTGAAGGTTGACTGGTGACGGCTCCAAGGCCATCGAAATGCCCTGCATTTGAAGCTCCATGACGCCCACAGAAGCGACATTCATCCCCTTTTCGTGCGAAACAGTCGCATTGATGACAGGGTATTCGGGGGACGCCTCATGCAGGTCAAAGGTAAGGTCGACCTTCTCCGTGCGGATAAATTCCGCAATGGCGTAAGCAACTTTTTCAGTCAGCGTGCCATCGGGTCTGCCGGGGTAAGCACGGTTGATATTGCGGGTTTCAGAGCCTGAAAGTCTCTGCCCGGATGCCGCATGAACATAGACATCAGGGTCCGGCCACTGATCAATCGGGTTGGTTGCGCGGGACCCGTAGCGGAACACGCGCTCTCCGTTTGCCGTGGGAAAATGGATATACTGCGGAGAAGCCTCTTGCGCGTCATTATGCGTTAAAGCGCTGCGGTTGGTGTAAGGGATGATATAAACGGTGCCCTCGTTAACCTTTGCGGTTTCAATCATTGTAATAGCAGCCATAAAACCCGATGGCTCGTTGGGGTGCGTTCCACCCAGCACAAGCATTTTTCCGCCGGGCTTTTCGCCTTTAAGGACATAAATTTCTGTGTCTCCGTTGGTTCCTTTAATGCCGTCAAAATACTCAGACAGCATGTGAACCTCGGTTACGCCCTCGCCGGGCTTAATCTCGCTGATTGTTCTGACGGCAAGAAAATTATTGCCCGTAACAGCGGCAATTCCAAGCG